>JARFQZ010000068.1 GCA_029287515.1 Lysobacterales bacterium | reverse complement strand
CCCCCCGCCTTTTTCAAGCCTCTGACGGCATACGAGATTAGGTCGTTGGTCTCGTGGGCTCGGAGATGTGTATAAGAGACAGACCCCCGACAATTCCGGGTGTGACGGGGAAAACCAGGTGACAAATTCTGCCAGGTGTCCTATGAGCCCGATCCAGACCATGACGCCAAACACGTTAAACATCACGTGCACTACGGCGGCGCGGACGGCCTCCCTGGGTTTCCCAATAGACGCCAGCATAGCGGTTACACAGGTACCGATGTTGGCGCCGAAGGCCAGTGCGATACCCGCCTGCAGGCTAATGAACCCCTGGCTGGCCATGACGATGACGATACCCGTGGTAGCCGAGGACGACTGAACCAGCCCGGTAAAAACGGCGGCAACCAGGATGCCGATAAGAGGGTTGTCCATGCTGGCCATCAGGTCGAGGAATGGCTGGTAGCTGCGCAGGGGGCTCATGGCATCGCTCATCACGCTCATGCCGAAGAAAATCATCCCCAGGCCCATCAGCATGCCGCCGTATTGTTTGATCTTCTCCTGCCTGGAGAAAGACAGCATGCTGAAACCTACTGCGACCATCAGTAATGCCGCCTTGGTGACTTTGAAGGCGACGATCTGGGCGGTGATTGTGGTGCCGATATTGGCTCCCATAATGACGCCGATTGACTGCGCCATGGACATCAGGCCGGCTGTGATAAAGCCGACTACCAGCACCGTGGTTACCGATGAGGACTGAATGACCGCAGTCACGAAAGCACCGGTCGCGGCCCCCATAAAACGGTTGGTTGTGAGCCTGGCCAGGATGATCTTCATGCGCTCGCCCGCGACCGCCTTGAGTGCGTCCGCCATCTGTTCCATGCCGAACAGGAACAGGGCCAGGCCGCCAAACAGCTTCATGGCCATGTTCCACCATTCCATTTGGCCGGTGTCGCCGCTTGCCGCCAGGACTGGACCAGCGGCGATGCCTGCCAGCATTGCGAATACCAGAAGCGCTGTCCTGGGAGTTGAGTTACAGGGTTGCCAAAGTCTGGGGATTGCTTGCATGTCCTTCTCTCCCAGCCGTGATTATTTTTTCTTGTCTGCCGTTTTATCAGCCTTGACGATGGTGACAGGTATCGGGGACAAATGGACGACTTGCTCCGCCTTCGACCCCAGTAACGCATGCTTGAGCCCGGTTCTCCCCTGGCTGCCCATCACGATCATGCGGGCGTCAGACTTTTTCGCGACTTCGAGTATCCGGTTTACCGGCAGCCCGACCACCAGCGCCGTCTCGGCATTTTCAAGTGCAGGATGTTTGGGGTGCTGCTTTCGAGCCTCGTGTATAAATTCGTCCAGCATGTCCGACGCAACATCTTCCATCCGCCGCAGTTGTTTTCCCCGACCTTTTACAGCGTAGTAGCCGGGCGCTTCACCAAGATCATGGACGACATGCAGCACTATCAGCGGAGCGTTCAACGCTTCTGCCAGATCCGCCCCACGTTCGAGCGCCACTGCGGAGTGGGCGGAAAAATCGACAGGCACAAGAATCGGTTGGTCTTTTGCTTTTGCTCCCATTTTTGTTCTCCTGTTTTGAATCATGCGGCTGGGGACCCTTGGATAACCGGGCAGGCGTTACGGATCTCAGTCATTTCCCTGGTGGCATTGCACGGCTATCAGTCGCCATTCTTCAAGCGATTGTGAAAATGGTTTGGTGAATTCACACGCACGCCGCGACTGGATAGTGCGTTTGCCGCCGCAGACTTGCATTTTTGTGCTGACAACGCAGTTTCCCTTCGATATCTTTCATTGTCAATTCCCTTGGTTACCGTTAGTCTTGGAGCGTAGCAGTTTAGTGTGGTCATGAGGAGGCAGGCCGCTCTCCACCCAGGGCGGAGGCACGGCAAGCGGTTGAATCCACGAATATCATGCGACAGTGTGCCCATGTTACCCCTGCC
This sequence comes from Lysobacterales bacterium, assembly GCA_029287515.1. Lineage (GTDB taxonomy): Bacteria > Pseudomonadota > Gammaproteobacteria > Xanthomonadales > SZUA-36 > JAHEFT01. Next base: position 1,319 of record JARFQZ010000068.1, on the reverse strand, counting down.
ACTGGCGAGGGGCAGGGCTACGGGTCCCATCGAGGTGGTTGGTGATGGATGGGTTGATTCAGGAGCTGATTTTGTACTGGGCGATGGTGGAGGACTTCTTCGCCTTCGATACTTCGCGCCTGGCGGAGCCGGATATGATAATCCGCCTGATCATTCAGGGCCTGCTGCTGTTTGGTTCGGCGTTTTTTTCCGGTTCTGAAACCGCCCTGTTTTCGCTGTCCAGGCTTGATCTGCAGAAGTTGCGGCGGGAACGCCAGCGCCATTCGGAGACCTTGCATGCCTTGCTGGATCAGCCCCGTCGCCTGATTATTTCCATACTGTGCGGAAACGAGCTGGTCAACATTGCCGCTGCCGCGAACATGACCGGGATCCTGGTGAGCCTTTACGGCGTGGATCGTGCCGGCCTGATCAGTATCCTGGTCATGGTGCCTTTGTTACTGCTGTTTGGTGAAGTAACGCCAAAGACCATTTCTGTTTCCAACCCGGTGCGCATCAGTACGGGCATCGTGGCAACACCCATGAGTCTGTGGGTCAGGATGGTGACCCCGCTGGTATGGATGATTCGAAGTGTGGCGGACCGGCTCACCACCCTGATTGTCGGTGAGGAGAAAGCTGCTGAGAACATCCTGCAGCTGGACGAGTTCCGTACCCTGGTGGAGGAGGTGGCAAAAGAGGGCGAACTCAATGCCACCGAACGGGCCCTGATCTACAACCTGCTCGAAGCGGGTGATACCGAAGTGGTGGAGATCATGACGCCCCGGACCCGCACCGCCTTTCTCAACGAGGACATGCCCGTTCCTGAAATGGTCGAGAAATTCAGAGCTTACCGGCATCCCCGTGTCCCTGTTTTTCGTGCCCATCGGGATAATATGGTGGGTTTTCTGCACGCCGAAGACGTGCTGCGGATTCTGCTCGACAAGGTTGATCTTACCACGCTGGAACCCGCCGATATCATGCATCCGCCGGTGGTTGTGCCGCTCACCAAGAAAGTCGATGAAATGTTCGATTTTTTCCAGGCCAACAATGCCCGTGCGGCGGTGGTGCTCAACGAGTTTGGCGGTGTCGAGGGCTTCGTCAGCATGCAGGATGTTCTGACCTTTATATTCGGCCAGATTACCGGCGAGGTGAAGGGCCAGGAGTTGTATCAGGAGCGCGACGATAATTCCTACGAAGTCAACGGCGATATGAAACTGACCGACTTCAACAACCTGACCAACTTCGGTATCGAGGATCCGCGCATGACCACCATCGGTGGTGTCGCCTTCCGCCATCTTGACCGTTTACCCAAGGTCGGTGACAGCGTCAATCTGGAAGGCATT
>JARFQZ010000320.1 GCA_029287515.1 Lysobacterales bacterium | reverse complement strand
ACCCTCGGCGAGGCGGTGGCGAAGCTCTTGCGAGTCTTCAAGTGACTTTTCAAGGTAGGTTCGGGATCGTTTGTAGTTGCCCAGGCGCCAGTGACACTCGCCGATGAAGTGCTCCGCCCGTGCTTCGTTGAAGCGGTCCCCGTTACGCTCATACAGGGCCTGCAGCCGTTCGAATTCGGGCAGGGTAATTTCAGGGCCCTCGGCCCTGTATTGCCTGATCAACGCATCCAGTTCAGCGGATTCCCGGGGCTCTGCTGCCGCAACCGGTGGCAGCAAACCAGTGCGGCGAACAACCAGGCCAGGATGCTGTGTCGTTGAAGTAGCATCTGATTACCGTTCAGAGACCCGGAATGAGAGGTGCTTCGATGAAACGGTCCGGCCATCAGGAAGTTCGGCTTCGACCCGCAAGAAAAAATCTCCTTCGGGATTCAGTCCCATTTCGCGTTGCACGGACCACTCGTTGGATTGCAAGTGTTCGGTCCACAGCACGTCGCCGGCATCCGACAAAACGTAAACGGTGTAATGGCTGCCGCCTGGAAATTCTGTCCAGCGGACTGGCGCGCCAATCGAGATTGCCTGGCCCGGGCCGGGCAGCTTCACTTCGAACCTGCTTTCAGGCCGATCGAAATTTCGCAATTGCCGGACTTCCGGCTCGTTCGATGGCTGCTTGACCGCGAGGAACAAAATGCCCAGCAGAACGGCCGCCGCAGCGGCCCATGCGGGTGCTCTTTTGAGCCGCCGGGGGGTGTTTTCTCTTCCCATAGACCTCGCGGTGGCCAGTGCATCTTCAGGTACCCGGACAGGCAGCGATTCGTCTTGCTGGCGGTTCAGAATACCGATGCGAGCCCGGCAGTAACGGCACTCGGCCAGGTGACGCTCCAGATCACATCGTTCCTGCTCCGGGCACATGGCCTCGAAATATTCCGCGATGGCCTGGTCTTCCGGGCAGAATGGGGTGCGCCCGGTCAGCTTGTCAGCTTGCAGAATGAGAGGATCTGTATGTTTATATTTACCCATTGCATTCCATGTACGGAATGGAACTCAGATTTTTCGGTTTTTTTCGGTAATTTCCGAATGCATTTCCTGAAAAAGCGCCTTCAAGGCGGACTGCAGATGCCTCCAGGCGCGACTGGTATCGCCCAGCTGGTTCAGCTCGGCGATCTTTTTCAAGCTCAGGCCCTCCTGGAACCGCAGGGTCAGGATCAGCCGCTGGCTCGATGGCAGCTGGTTCAGAGCGCTATTCAGGCGTTCAAGGTCCTGTTGTTTCTGCGCATCCTGTTCAGGTCCGATTCCGGGATCCGGCAGAAATTCCACCTGTTTTTCACCACGATCCTTGGCCGCTTTCTTTCTGCGGCGATTACGGACGGTGATTTGCCAGCGCTGGCGGGGCGTCAGCAAGGTATAGACCCGTTTAATGGAGCTGACGAGTATTTCTCGCGTCAGGTCCGGAAAATCGGCCTGTAATGCCTGGAAGATGGTTTCCTTGTCCATGCCCTGTTCGATGGCCATTTGGTAGACAGCCCGGTCGAACGCCGGGAGAGCGGATATCGCGGGCAGCAGCGTGGTGCGCCCGTATTCATGCCGGTGCCAGTCAATGCAGAGATTGAAGACGACGGTTCCCAGCCAGGTACGGAAAGAGCAGCGACTGGAAGTATTGTATTTCAGCAGGCGGCGAAATCCGTCATCGACCAGTTTTTCGCACACGAACAAAAAGCATTCGTTACTCCGGTCCTGCTGGTATTCGAACTGAAGGGCCGTTTTCATGATCAGCCCTGAATAGCGATCCACGAATTCAGACCATGCAGGGCCGGCATCAGAGGAATTCAACCGGTGCAGGATATCCTCAACGGACCGTTCGGTGTCGTGCTTGTCGAAAGGTTCTTTTTTCATGTCGCATGAACGTTTTTCACCCCCGGTCAGCCCTTTAAATGGGCGTCCATGCGAATCAGGCTTTATCGCCGGGTGTATTAATAACCTTAGCAGAGGAACTGATAATTGCAGTGAAAGTGCTGATCAGGCCTTTGGTTTTTCAGGCGGTTGAACTCCGATATGCCGCTCACCACGCGCTTTAGCCAGCTCTATCTGGCGGGCCCTTTCCAGCAGGCCCTCGCGCTTTTTCTCGCTGAGGCGGTCATGGCAACGCGGGCAGGAAACATGCAGTTCGAACAGGGGTGATTTCCGGTCTTCTTCGGTCAGTGGCATCCTGCACGCCGGGCAGACTTCGAAATCGCCTTCCTGCAGCTCGTGATCCACCGTCACCCGGTTATCGAAGACGAAACAGTCTCCATTCCAGAGGCTTTCGTCACTGGGAACGGTTTCCAGGTAGTTCAGTATGCCGCCATCGAGGTGGTAAACCTTTTTGAAGCCCAGCCCCAGCAGGTAGGACGTAGCCTTTTCACAGCGGATGCCGCCGGTGCAAAACATCGCGACCTGCTCGTCTTTTTCGGGATCCAGGTGCTTGTCAGCCCATTCAGGGAAATCCCGAAACGAAGCGGTATCAGGATCTTCGGCGCCTTTGAAAGTTCCCAGGTTAAACTCGTAGTGGTTGCGGGTATCGATCAGCCTTACGTCTTCGCGAGAGATCAGGTCATTCCAATCCTCGGGTGAAACGTATTCGCCGACCACTTCGTTCGGGTCGACACCCTCGACGCCCAGGCTAACGATTTCCTTTTTCAGGCGGACCTTCATACGGTAAAAAGGCTGTTCATCAGCCCAGGATTCCTTGTAGTCCAAGTCCCGAAACCGTTCGTCGACTCTCAATTCACTGAACAGCCGGCGCACGTTGGCTTCGGGCCCGCTGATGGTTCCGTTAATGCCCTCTTCTGCAAGCAGAATACTGCCCAACAGCTCAAGTGCTTCGCAGCGCCGCTGCAGTGACTCGCGTATGGTTCGGTAATCGGGCAGCGCAACGAACTTGTAAAAGGCGGCTACGAGGGATCTGTTCATGACAACATTCCAGGTCAGCCGGCCGTGGCGTAACCACCCAGCAACTTCTTCAGATTAGCGACCATGCGGGTGACGGTGCCGCTCAGCAATACAAAATCGGCGTCCAGCCGGGCCAGCGGATCTTCGGAATCGGGGATGTCGGCGGCATCGCCTTCGATGAATTTGAACTTGGTGATATCGCCATGTTCATTGATCACGCAACTGAGTAATTCATCGAATCCCACGCCCAGGTGAGTCAGTCTCATGCCGTCGGCGACGTGTTTGCGAATAGAAGGGTCCGTAAGTTCGAACTCCCGCCAGGTGGCGATCGACTTGCTGTCCGACAGGTCTTGCATGCGGCATTCGCGCCCCAGCGTAAAGCCCAGCGGCGATTCACCGAGAAAGATCCGTTTGAGCAACTCGGCCGGCTCATGGTTGAAGGCCAGCGGAGTGCAGTTGAATTCACCGAAGCAGGTTCTGAGCTGATCGATGAACCACTCGGCCTTGCTGTCGGTCCCGGCATCGATCACCAGCAGCGATTCCGAATGGATAAAGCAGGCGCGGTTGCGCTCCGATTTCAGCAGAGCCTTTGGGAGAAGTTCTTCCTTTGTTTCCTCTCGCAGGCGGCGCAGTTCGCTGCGGGGCGGTTCCTGCACCATGCGGGAACGGTACTCAACCACCTTGTCCGCCATGGCTTCCTTGATGGCGGCCACCGGCAGCACGCGGCTTTGAGTGCGCAGCTGCAGCAGATCTGCACCGTTCAGGCGCCGGCAAAGAGGTGCTCCATCGTAATCAGCGGGCGCTTCCCAGCCGGCGCTGCGTTCGGAATAGGCGCCACAGGGCGAAAAAGCGTTTTCAGCCAGTATTTCAGACAGTTTTTCTTCGGACTCAGGCCATGGGCTGGTGAGACGGTAAAAGCGCATATTTCGAAACATCTGGTGGTTCCCGGCAGAAAGTGGCGGGGGATTATAGACGATCCCGGGCGGCAGGTGTGCGGTCCGGGATGAAATATCCGTCTATTGGATCCTGGGCTCCACGATCACGTAGCTGGTGGTGGTCTCGCCGATGTTCACCGCCTCGTGCACGGTTCGTTCCGTGGTTGACCAGCTGCCATTGGCTTCGGTAGTCACCGTGCGCTCTCCTCCGGCATCCCTGATGCTCAGGGTGCCGCCTTCAAGCACGTAACCGAAGTGTGGATTGTGGTAGTGCTTTTCGTGGCCGATGCCCGGCGGGAAAATACAGCGTGCCACCCGGACTGACTCGTTTTCATACATCAATTCGCAGGTTTTCTGCCCTTTCCAGCCTGCGTCAAAGGCGTGGGGCAGGTCCAGGGCATCTGATGCATTCAGGCTGAAAGGAAGTGAGAAAAGGACGCTAAGTAATACTAAAACGGTCGGTTGAAGATTCATAATCAGGCGTTCCTGTTCTTGTCAGTACAATTTATTGGCGAAAGGAATCAAAGCCATCACCATGGCCTCGGTGTACACGCTTTCCCTGGTGTACAGCCCATTGGTCAGCAACCCAAAAGCGCCGCCCCGGTGTTTGCTGTTGATGGTGGAGAACACCTTGTCATTGGCATCACCAAGCTCCATGCCCTGGTCGACCAATACTTTGACCGCCGGAGGCAACTGCAGGCTGGTCGTGCGCGCATCACCCCGATTTCCGCCTGGGCCGAGAACAGACATCCATGCAAAAGCAATCAGCTGATCGTCCAGTGTTTCGATGCCACCTTCAAGGCCTACCCAGAAATCTGCGTCCGGCTGTTGGGAACGCGCATTCTCCGCGCGGTTGCAGGCGCCCTGTCGCGTCTCCCTGTCCGACAGCGGTTGATCACGGACGCCGGATTTCACCTGGACCGGGAAGAATTTGCGGTTGTTTTCCGGGAACTGAAGAGAAAAGGCTGTTTTCACGGCCCGGATCTTTACCGGGTTGTGCGAAGCAATGACTACTTTCATGACCAGCTTTCGCTGAACAGGCGCAGCAGGTTGGCGCCGAGCAGTTTCTCGATGCGCGATTCGCTGTGTCCGCGGGCCAGCAGCAGTTCGGCCAGCGTTTCAAACCGCGCAGGCGTATTCAGGTCACTGGCGAACAGGTAGCCGGTTTCGGTTTCATAAGGAGCGGCGATTCCCAGCTCAGCCCGGCGGCGGGTCATTTTCCTGAAATTTTCCTTGTATTCATCGGTCAGCATGGTGGGTGAAATCGTGCCGTCGGTGCCCAAGGCCACATGGTCTTCTCCGGCGACCTTGATTGCATGCTCCAGGTGGCGAATCACATCATCGGCAGTGGGCTGACTTCCTTTCGCCAGGTAAGGCATGATGTAAATTCCAATGACACCGCCGGTATTTGCAACGGCCTTGATTTCCTCGTCCGTGCGGTGCCTGGGGTGTTCGGCCAGCGCGTACATTCCCGTGTGGGTGAAACTGACCGGGCGTTTGGATACCCTGATCGCATCCGCTGCTGTTCTGCGCCCGCAATGACTGAGATCCACGAGGATGTCCAGTTCGTTCATGCGCTCGATCGCCTGAACGCCGGTCCTGCTCAGGCCCGCATCAGCCGGCTCCATGCAGCCGTCGCCGAGCAGGTTGCGCCGGTTGTAAGTGGGTTGAACGATGCGCACACCCAGTTGCTGCAGTGCGTCCAGGCGCTCCAGGTCATCCTCGAACGATACGCCGTCCTGCAGTCCGTAAATCAGCCCGGTGGTTCCGGCTTTCTTTGCAGCGATGATGTCTTCTGCCTGTCGCACCCGGGACAGGACCGCTGGATGATTGTCGATCTGGCGTTCCCAGTGGGTAATCGAGCGAACAATCTTTTCGAATGCAGCCAGTGGCGTCATTGCGCCTACATCGCCCACGGTCAGATGGGTTGCGGTCAGGCCGGATTCGCGCAAGTGTTCAAGTTCCAGGTCGCTCAGTACCGCATTTTCATCGCTGGACAAGCCACCCGGGAAACCGAGGCCGTCGATGATGATGCCCTCCCGAAATAGCCTGCTTGCAGAAGCCTGGGCGATTAGCCCTGGCGTGACTGCGGCTAACATCGAAGCGGTGGCGTACCGGATCAGCTCGCGGCGGGATAATTTCATGGCGGACTCAGATCCGATGGGGAAAGGGGAGAGGACAACAGCCGGGTAAACTGCTCCCAGCGCTCGTTGGAAGTCGTAGCGTCCTGCTCGACCCAGGCTGCGACCAGGTCTTTCCCATAGTTGTAATTGATGACGTAACTTCGGTAGGTATCGAAAAAACTGATCCGTTTTTCCGCTTTCTCCGGTGTGTCCAGCGCATAATTGATCAACCATTCCTGCGCCTGTTCGGAGGTGAATTCACCGTCAAGGTATTTGCGTGCCGCTTCGTTGATCGCGTAGTCCAGCTGGCCCCGCAACTCCAGCAGACGGTAATAGCGGTCAGCGTCCGTGGGATCCAGCCCAGCCAGCGGAAACAGGTGATTGCGCTCATATTCGATGCGTTCCTTGCCTGGAAAAGCCAGGTCGACCCCGTAGTTTCCACTGCCTTCGGCAATCAGGGACTGGGGGCTAAACAGCGGATAAAGGCTGAATTCCCACCAGCCCTTTCCCCTTACGAGGTTTTGCTCGATCAATGCGTTGTATGTGTGGTGGCCGGGGTACCCCTCGTGACAGCCCAGGTCGACTGCCTGGTCAATGTAGATGGGCAGGTCCGTGTTCACCTGGATGATGCTGTGGGAATTGCCCTCGTACCAGTTGTAGGCCGACCAGGGTTTATCGGTGACGTATTCGATCTCGAAACTTTCATGTTTAGGAAGATCGATGTGCTCCAGGGTTCTTCGGCGGCATTCTTCCAGGGCCGCCGTGAAGATATACCCGACCCGGTCAGGCGGAATGACGAAGCGCTCGCGGAAGGCCGTAACCCGCTCTGGAAGCGGGGCATCGCCGGGAAGCAATGCGTCGATCTGAGCGAGGATGTCCGCGAAGTGTTCGGCGCCGTATGCAGGGGCGACTGCGTCGAACAGGAGCCGGGATTCCTGGTCGAAGGGCAGTTTATTGCCCAGGTTCATCGCGGCCCGGGTGCGCAAGGCCATCAGTCTCAGTTGCAGGTTTTTCAACCGCAGGGGATCGATGTCGCTTTCTTCCATGGATTCAAGCTTTTCCGCCAGTGCCTGCGCCCGCAAATCTATATCCTTTAGCGGGAGTTGCTCCTCTTCCGCCTGTGCCTTCAGTGTATCCGGGCCAAAATAAGCATCTACCTGGGCGGGATCATGCTGGCCCAGCGATAATTCGAGCAGCAGGTATTCCTTGGCCAATGGCTCCATATCCGTGGCGATTGGTTCCATTTCAGCGGCCAGGGCGGACGAGACAAGCGCAAAAATGGCGGCCAGTATTGACAGGGATTTCATGCTCTTCCAGTGCCTTCGGATGAATTGGGTGTTTGAATACGGATTTTATCGCCTGCAAAGCTCACGATGTCCCCTGAAACGATTTTTCTGCGCTTGCGGGTTTCTGTTTCCCCGTTCACGGTCACCAGGCCTTCAGCAATGAGCATCTTGGCCTGGCCGCCGCTGGAAGCCAGGCCTTCGAACTTGAGCAGTTTGTAAAGTTCAACCGGCTCACGGCGAATTTCGACGTCGCGCATGGATCAGTCCCTGAAGTTCTTGAACTGCAGGGGTACGCCGAACTCCCCTTCTTTCAGCAGTGCGATAACTTGCTGCAGGTCGTCGCGCTTCTTGCCGGTGACGCGTAGCTGCTCACCCTGGATGGCCGCCTGTACCTTCAGTTTCTTTTCCTTGATCAGCTTGACCATTTTTTTGGCGTCGGTAGTCTCTATGCCTTCCTTCACGGTCACCACCTGCGTGGCGGTTTTCAGCTGGATCACCGGGTCGGCCATCTCCAGGCAGGAAATGTCTATGCCACGCTTGACCAGCTTGTTGCACAGCATGTCGTACATCTGCTGCAACTGGAACTCCGACTCGGTGTTCATCGTGATCTGCGAGCCGTTAAGCTCGAAGTTGGAACCTGTCCCCTTGAAGTCGAATCGTGTGCTGACCTCGCGGTTGGCCTGGTCGACCGCATTGGATAGTTCGTGGTGGTTGACTTCAGAAACGACGTCGAAAGAGGGCATGTTCGGGTCCTGGTAATTGATATGATGAAGTCAAGATAGAGCCACCGGAAGCTTTGTTCAACGTAAAATGGCGACACCATCCATTCTGGAACCTATATGAGGCACTGGACTCTGCTTGGCGAAGCACCGATCCCCGGCAGCGGGCAATCTCTGCGCCTGCACCAGGGGAAGGACGATTTCTTCATCACCATATCTTCCGGTGGTGGCGAATTGATGAGCACCCGCAAGCATGGCTCGGAGGATGCACTGGGCGCCCTGCCATGCCGCAAACTGCGAAACCGCGATACCGCCCGGGTATTGATCGGCGGCCTGGGGATGGGATTTACACTGGCGGCCGCGCTCAGGGAAATCGGTGATGGCGCCGAAGTGACCGTGGCAGAATTGATTCCCGAAGTAGTTGAATGGAATCGGGGCCCGCTGGGTGAGCACAGCGGTTTTCCATTGAATGATCCACGAACGAAAGTTTACGTGGGCGACGTCGCAAGGCTCCTGCGCGACAGGCAGGGCTATTACGACGTCATTGCGCTGGACGTGGACAACGGGCCCGAAGGGCTGACCCAAAGCGCCAATGACTGGCTGTACTCGACGAAGGGAATCATCACCGCCCAGCAGGCGCTCAAATCCGATGGCATCCTTGCTTATTGGTCGGCTGGTCCCGACCCGGCATTCCAGGACCGGTTACGGCGCTGCGGTCTGCTGGTTGAGGCAACCACGGTGTTCGCGCATGGCAAGAAGGGCGCCAGGCACACGATCTGGCTGGCTAGTTAAGTGATGGCAGAAGTTAACCTGACCCCTTTTTTTACTCGTTCTGTTCCTGTTTCGGGTGGGGCGTATCCGTGATCTGATCAAGCACCAGGTCGCGTACTTTCATCAGGTCGTCGGCCGTGATCACGTTAGAATTGCAGAAGACGACAATCGAGGTCCGGCGCTCGGGGTAACGCACGTAATAGGTGGTGAAACCAACCCATGACCCCGTGTGGGAAACCTGTTTCAGGTTCCGGTAGGTCTCGACCTCCTGCCCCCAGGCGTAGTTTCCGCTGACACTGTAGGACTGCTCCATCTGGTGGACCAGCTCTTGCCCCGCAGTGCCAAGAACATTGTGGTAGAAGTTCTGATCCCACTTCAGCCAATCGTCCAGGTTGGTGTAAACACCACCATCGCCGACCCAGCTCAGGTTGGTCATGAAGATGGAATAGCTGCCGTCGTCATTCCGTTCGTAGCCGTCCACCCGGTTTTTCACCACGTCAGTGACCTCGTCATTGAAGAAACTCTGGCTCATCTTCAAGGGACCGAAAATCTGTTCCTGCGCGTACTCGCGTAGCGTCTGCCCTGTCACCGCTTCGACGACCTGCGACAGCAGGAAATACGCGGTGTTGGAGTAATCGAACACGGTTTCGGGTGGTGCGAACAGGGGGATGGTCTTAACCCGGTCGTAAAACTCTTCGATGCTCAGGTAGTCCTCGTCTTCCAGCACCAGGTCCTCGCCGTCGGCAGTCTGCAGCGCCGGCAGCCCTTGCTCATAGTCGGGTATGCCGCTGACGTGGTGAATCATCTGGCGAACGGTAACCTTGTGACCGTAGTCAGCCAGGTCCGGCAGGTATTCGTGTATATCCTCGTCCAGGTCAATTTTTCCCTGTTCGGCCAGCAGGGCAATGGCAGTCGCGGTGAACTGCTTGCCCAACGATCCGGTGCGAAAGATCGATTGGTTTGTAATCGGAATACCGTGCTCCAGGTTGGCCATGCCGAAGCTGCTGCGCAGGGCCCACTGGCCGTGTTCTATAACGCCTACTGCGCAACCCGGTGTTGTGTTATCGACGCCCTTTGCCGCAAACAGGCTGCCCACTTCCCGGGCGAGTTTCTGGCGGTCCAGGGCAGGTGCGGCAGGGGACAGGCCCGCACAAGCAATCAGTACCGCTGTTAATGACAATCTCAATAGCATGAGGTGCTCCGGAAACTGATGACGCAGGCTCTTCAGGCAGTATATACGATCGGCAAAGCGGCCTATACTAAGGGTATGAGGTTATCTGGATTCATATTGACAGCCCTGGTTTGCGTGTATGGCACCGCGGTGGCCGGAACCGAGGTTTACCACTGGGTGGACGAAAACGGCGTTTCCCACTTCACCCAGAGTGCGCCTTCCGGCCAGGTCAGTGGCGTTCGGAAAATGACCGTCGAAGATACAACTCCCACTGATTACGATCCTGAAGAAGACCGCTACGGCGTTGCCCAGCAGCAGGAGCGGATGGCGGCGTTGCGCGAGGAGATGAAGGAGAAGCGCGAAGCCGAGCTGAAACGCCAGCGCGACGCAGCGGCCCGCCAGCCAAAGGTCCAATACGTGGACCGCTACAACTCGGGGTCGTTCTGGAACTATCCCTATTACCGCCCTCAGCCACCACGGCCACAGCCACCGATTGCAGTACCCTACGAAACCGCCGTGCTAAGGCCACCGGGCGCGGGCCGTAACTAGCCTCCCCTGACAGGGGTTCCCGACTTCATAATCCGGTTGGTCGCCGCCACCAGTTCCCGTGTAATTCCCGGTTCGTGTGAAGAATGTCCTGAATCCGGGGCGACGGTGTAGTCGAGTTCAGGCCACGCTTTTGCCAGGTCCAGCAGGCTTTTGATCGGGCAGACAATGTCGTAGCGGCCGTGTACCGCGAACGCGGGGATGTTCCTGATCCGTTCGACCCGGTCCAGCAGCAAGGTCTCCGGGTCCGGGTTTACATTGCGGAAGTAGTGGGCTTCGAGCCGCGCGACGGCCCAGGCGGTATCGTCTTCGGCAAAGTGGCTGAGGAATTCTTCATTGGGCAGCAAAGTGCAACAGGCCGTTTCGTAGATCGCCCAGCGCTTTGCGGCTTCCAGGGCCAGTTCCCGGTCATCGCCGGTCAGGCGTTTCCAGTAGGCTTCCAGCAGGTCGTCCCGTTCCTCTTCCGGGATGAACCCGGCAAACCTGTCCCACAATTCCGGCTGAACCATCCCCGCCCGGTATAACCACCAGTCGATTTCCTCCTGGCGCAGCAACCAGATGCCGCGAAGCACCAGGCTCCTGCAGCGCTCGGGATATTCCTGTGCATAGAACAGCGAGATGGTGCTGCCGTAAGAACCACCGAATACGTGCCAGCGCTCTATGCCAAGCGTTTCCCGCAATTGCTCGATATCACGGGCAGTGTCCGCCATCGTGTTGTTGCCCAGTTCGCCGATGGGGCTGGAGCGCCCGCAACCGCGCTGGTCGAAAATGACGATACGGAAATGCTCCGGATCGAAGAAGCAGCGATCCAGCTCCGTACAGCCGGCACCCGGCCCGCCATGCAGGAACAGGATCGGCTCTCCCTGCGGATTGCCACATTGTTCCCAGTACAGAACGTGGGGGGGATCGACCTCGATCGTGCCGGTCTGGTACGGTTGGATGGACGGGAAAAAGTGTTCGTTGGCCATGCTTGTATCCTGTTCGGGCGTTTTGACCCGTGAAGAACAAACAGCGATTATAGAGCCTGGACATCCACCATTGGGTAACGGAGATCATCATGGCCGGAGGTTTCGCCAAAGACGGGGCAGTACAGGATCAGATCGATGCCACCATCGAGGATGCCGTGCAACGTGCCCGCAGCCAGATGCCCAGGGGCGAAAGCCTCGCGGAATGCGAAGAGTGCGGGGCCGGGATTCCCGAAGCCCGGAGGCGGGCCATACCCGGAGTGCGACTGTGCGTGGCCTGCCAGGAAGCGGAAGATTCGGAAAAAGCCGCCACCAGCGGCTACAACCGCCGGGGCAGCAAGGACAGCCAGCTCAGGTAGGCAGTCGATCGAGAATCGTCTCAAATCTTGAGCCACATCAAGTGCGGTCGTCACGCGAGTGATTATGGTTAAGGCGTCAGGAAATTCACCCGGGGCACGCCATGTTGAGTGAACGGCAACTGCATGAATTCAAAACGCTGCTGAAAGAGCGTTTCTGCGATCTGCGAGAGGAAATCCGCCAGGAATTGCTCAGGTCCGATGAACAGCACTTTATCGATCTGGCCGGGCAGGTTCATGACCTCGAGGAAGAATCGGTGGCCGATCTCCTGGTCGATCTGAACCTGGCAATCCTGGATATGCACATAGAGGAGATCAGGGACATCGATGCGGCGCTGATTCGCATTGCCAAGGGTTCATATGGTGTCTGCGGGGATTGTTCCGCCGAAATCACAGCTGAACGCCTGAAGGCCTGCCTGACGGCCAAGCGCTGCACGCCCTGCCAGACATCGTACGAGCACAATCACCTCGGTCCGGAAGGCCACACCCTGTAAATCTAAAGTTCCAGCAGGCGGTCCAGCAAGGGAAAATACAGGGCAGTCCTTATCGGCCGAGATTCCGTCATCGCCATGGCCAGGCGGTATCGCTCCATTTGCCCGGCGTAGCGTTCCTTTTCATTTTTCAGAAAGCCTTCCAGGTCGCCACCTGAATGCCTGGACGTTTTGTAGTCGATGATCCAGCGCTCGCCCTTTTCCACAAAAGTCCTGTCCAGCACCATGGTCCGGGCCTGACTGTCCAGCATGGCTGTCAATGCATATTCGCAGGCTGATTCATCTCGCTGCTGCAGAATCCATTGGCCTTGCTTCGAAGCCAGGCAGTTTTCGACGGCCATAGAGGTGCGTTCAATGATCAGGCCGGCCTTATCTCCGGTTACGCCATCACTGGCGAGTTGCTGCCGGCACCAGTTCTCCCGGCTGGCCATTCCGCCACTCGACACCCAGTTGGTGACGCCCCGTTCGGCAATAAGTTGTAAGAGCCGGTGTACCAGGTTTCCGGTCAGGCGCGCATCTTCCCCGGCCCAACTGAATTCAATGCCGTCGTGCACATCGATCGGCTCATGACCTGGTTGCTCAACCGCTTCCGGAGGCGCCGGAGGCTGCCAGTCCGCAGCCAGGCGGCGGTATGGCAGAGCCGGTTGCGAGTGGGGGTCTTTTTCGCGTGGTGACTCTGCCGGCCCGGATTCACCATACGCATTTGATTCTGACAATGTGGCTTCGAGCGCCGGAATCTGTTCCTGCTTTATGGCGGGCCAGAGCTCTGCAAGCAGGGTGCCGTTTTTCGGGTTGATTTCACCCTTGTTCGTAGGCTCTATCGCGCCAAGCAGGTACAGGCTGTGTTTGGCCCTGGTGGCGGCTACATAGAGCAACCGGCCGTTCTCCAGGCTCTGGCGCCGTTTTTCAACGTCGGCGATAAACTTGATCAGGTCGCCCTCGTGTTTTTGCCGTTCCTTCTCCTGTGCATTCCGCATGGGTGAGATGACGATCTGGTTCTGGCCGGCCAGCTCGAACCAGTGCAGCAGTCGCCCCTTGTCGTTGCCGGTGGACCGGTTCAGGCCCGGCAGAATGACGGTGTCGAATTGCAGGCCCTTGGCGCCGTAGATGGTCATGACCCGCAGAGTGCCGCTGGCTGTCGAATCGGGTTGTGCGTAAAGCTTGTCCAGGCGCATTTCCAGCGTGTCGCGGTCGATTGGGAGGTTTTCGGTTTCCAGGGCGTCGAGCAGGTCGAAAAAAGTCGCCGCGTCACCCAGTTCGCTTTCATTCGCCACGCAGGCCGGCCCGCCCAGGCGGGTCCAGGCGTGCTGAACCCGTTCGCGCGTGGAAATTCTGCCCCGGTTCTGTAATGCGCCGAGCAGCACGGGCGCCACCCTGCGCAATCTCTGAATGCCCGCAGTGGTCCACACGGATTGTCCTGCCGTTTCCGACTCCTGCAAGCTCTGTAAAATGTCCGGAACAGTCCGATGTTTCTCCGCACTGGCCAGGGCGTCCAGGTCAGACAGGTCCAGGCCAACGAACGGTGATCGCAGCACGGCCAGCCAGGCGAGCCGGTCCGCAGCCTGGGTCAATGCCAGTGTCAGGGAAGCCAGGTCCAGGATCGCGGGGGTTTCCGCCAGCGGATTGAAATCGATAGCCTGGTACCGGAAGCGGGGGTCGCTGATCTTCAGCTGATCGAGTTGTGCCAGTATGGCGGAAGCGTGATTTCTCGAACGAACCAGAATGGCGGTTACTTCTTCCGGAAGGCTTTGACCGATGATCTCAATGACGTGCCGCGCCTCTTCCTCGTCGTCACGATGCACCGAGACCCGGGTCATGACATTGCCGGCCGCGCCGGCGCCTGGCCGGGGATAGGACTCACTGTAATGGACGGCGTCTTCCAGTGGATCACTGGATTTGGGCATGACCCCGGGAAAGACTTCGTTTACCCAGTTCAGGACCGGTATGGTTGAGCGGAAATTAACACGCAACTGCAGGGGCGTGAGGGCGATATGTTGAAACAGCCCGCCTTCAAACGCCTGGATGAACAGGCTGACTTCGGCCTTGCGGAAACGGTAAATCGACTGCATGGGGTCACCAACCAGGAACAGGGTCCGGCCGTCACCGGGGGTCCAGCCGGCCGTAAGACGCTCCAGCAGGCGGATCTGGCTCATGGAAGTATCCTGAAACTCGTCTACCAGCAGGTGCTCGATGCGATAATCCATGCGCAGAGCGAGGTTGCTGGGTTCGTCTTCGCTGCCCAGGGCCTGGATGGCGCGGCTCGCGATTTCACTGAAGTCGGCCTGGCCGGATTCCGACATCACGACCTTCCATTCCTGGAATGCCCGGATCAGAATTCGCATCAGTGATTCGAGCGACTCCCAGGACTCATCATCGTAGTCCGGACGAGGCAGTAAACGAAGGACATTCAGGCGCTCGAGTAACTCCTCGTTGTGCCCCAGGGAACTGAGCAATTCGGTGAAACCTTCTTTCATCTGCTGCCGCTGCGCCCGCTCTTCCCCACGGGTCTTTTCCAGTGCCGGAAATCCTTCGGTTTTGGTGATCCGGCTCCTCCAGCTGCCGCTTTGGGTCAACAGGAACCTGGCCAGTGTCACCCAGTGCTGAAGCGAATCGGCGGTAACCGGAAGAGTGACCGGACCGTTTCCAGGATTGTCGCAGGCGCCGACAAGGGACTCGAGCGGTTGCGCAGTTTCATCCGGCAGGTTTTTTGCCGCGTAAACGATGAAAGGAACGAGCCGGGAAAGCAGGTCCTCGCTCCGCGCAAGCTCCAGGGTGGAGCGTAATTCGGCTTCAACCAGCTGTGCCAGGGCGCCCTCCAGCGCCTCGCGGTCGAAACCATCCCCGGCTCTGATCGCAAGCAGGTGCCCGATCCACTGCTCCCGGTGTGAAAGCATGCTGGTGAGCAGGTCGACCAGCCGGTCGTACTGGTTATCGTAGCGGTCCAGCACACGGATGATGTCGGCCTGCAAATCGTCATGGCTGTCTTCTATCGTTGCCATGGTCCTGGCGGCTGCGAGGCGGTACAGCGGCTCCGCGTCTTCCGCGACCTGCTGCCCCCCGCCCAGCCCCGACAGAACGGGCAGTTGGCGGGCCAGTTCGCTGCAAAGGCTGTCGATCGTCCTGATGCGCAGGCGGCTGGGCTGCAGAAGCAGGTTCCAGCCGCGCTCCCGGTCGTTCTTCAGGGCAGCCAGCGCAAGTTCCCGGCTGATCTGCTCGTGGGGTTCAAGATCTTTTTCCGGCTCGGCATTGGCTGCCTGCAGCCGTTTTACCAGCCGGTGGTTCATTTCCGCAGCGGCCTTACGCGTAAAAGTGATCGCGACCACCTCCTCCGGGTTTTCCACGCGCGATAGCAGTCCAAGCATTCTCTGGGTGAGGAGTTCGGTTTTGCCGGAGCCGGCGGGCGCCTGGACAATGAAGGAATGGTCCGGATCCCTGGATTGCCGGCGCTGGAGGCTGTCGTCGAAGGTATGGCTCACAGTGACCGCTCCAGTTCATGGATGCGGCACAGTGCGTGCAGATCGCAATAGCTGTTGTTACAGGTCTTCGGGCCGTCTTTCGGATCGATGCGGGCCTCGCCAAGCAGGAAATCCGCCATCAGCCTGTGCAGTATTTCCCTCCATTTCCCGATGGTCTCGGGCATGTTCTTCCCCGCCTCCCTCAGCAGCGGTGCACCCGGCCCCTGCCTGGGCGGCAGGCCCGGGAAAATGCCGTCTTCGATCGTGACGCCCTTATAAACGCATTCCTCATCCCGGATGACGGAAAACACAACGGCTGCCGGCATTTTTTCGGTGCTGGTGGCGTATAACGGTAATTGCGGATCTTCCGGACGGTCCCCAAACCATTTACCCGGCTGCACCTTTCCGGTTTTGTAATCGATGACGACTTCTTCTCCTGTCTCAAGCCGGTCAATGCGGTCGATGATCAGGCGAATCTGCTGGCCTTCGATATCCTGCAGAAGCTCCTGCTCGAAACCCACGACCTCGAAGGACTGACGCTTGCCCTCGAGCTCCAGCTGGCTGTTGACCAGCCTTTGAAGTCGGCTGCTTTCCACCTCCCGAAACTCCGGCCGGTCGATCAGGCTGCGCTCCTCCCCCACCACTTTTTCGACATGGGAGCATACGCGGCTTCGTAAGGCCTCAGCATCGAGTGCATTCAGAGCCTGCTGAGTGCGGGTTTGCCGCCAGAAGTCCTCCAGTACGCGGTGGACAAGGCTGCCGTGCAGGGCCGGGCTGATGCCATCGACCGGTGTTTCCATGCGCTTTGCGCCCAGCCGGTTCACGGCAAACGCGCGGAATGGGCAAAGCGCCTGGTGCTTGAGGATCGAACTGCCTCCTTTCGCGGTTCCGGGTGCGGGCGGCCCGGGCATCAACAGCGGGTCCTCTTGCGGTGCGCCTGCTGCGTGGACCAGTGCCTGCCAGTTATCTTTTTCCCAACCCGGCACGTGTTCTTGCGGCTCGAAGGAGGTGCCTGTCAGCAAAGGGCTGGGCAGCACATCTTCACCGTCAAGTTGGCCGGGGTAACTGAAAACGCAATCGGGCGCGGTTTGCAACAGGCGCCCGGTGATGGCGCGGGCCACTTCAAGTTCGCGCTGCGGACTGGATTGAGGAAGCCGGGCTTTGTTCTGCAACACACCGGGTATGAAGGGGTTGGGTTGCGCGGCGGGTGGCCAGTTGTCGTTGTGCAGGCCCAGGACCCAGAGATGATCGAAACGTAAGCCGCTGACTTCATAAAGGCCGAGCACCTGTATTTTGCCCGGAGGCGTGCGTGCCTGGAAAATCTGCCCGCGGCAGATTTGCTGCAACCGGGTGACGGCCTCGCGGCGCCCAAGTTGCCGGGTAGTCGTGTCGAGCGAAGCCAGCCCGCGCAGCGCGTCCTTCCAGGCCTGGATGATTTGCCAGCCGTCGTCGCCGGCAGTTTCGGCCTTTGAATGCCAGCCGGTTTCCACCAGCAGCCTGTCCATGGCCTCCGCCCAGGAAGAAGGCAGGCGCTTGCCGCGAGAATTCCGCTCGAAGCGGGCGAGTGTATCGATGACTGACGCCATGACCGGGCTGTTCCATGGTTGTGGCTCCTGCTGCTCCGGTGACAGTTCCTGATGTTCCTTGTCATATTTACTGATTTCACAGGATCGGTACCGGATTTCGCTCAATTTGAGTTGGCGGGGATAGTTTTCACGCAGGCATTTTTCCAGCAGGGCGCGGCTGTTTTGCTCATCGGTGGCGCCACTGAACCACGGTGAGCGCAGCACTCTGCCGACGTCCTGTATGTCAATCCGTTTTTCCAGCCAACGCAAAAGATCGAATGCAGACTCGACCATCGGGACCTCGACCAGTGGCTTGCCCAGCGAAACATTCCACGGTTTGGCCCTGTGACTGACCTCTCCGCTCGAGGGTGTGAGGATTTCCCTCAGGTGGCGTTCCACTTCGCGGCGCCGGGTTTGTAAATCGGGAACGACGACTGCAATCCTGGAGCCGGGCTCCTGCTCAAACCAGTACCTGACCCAACGGGCCATCCGCTGCAATTCGTGCTGGCTGTCCCGGCTTTGCCAGAGTACCGTGCTGCCCCCGGCGGGCGTCAGCAAAAGGGGCTCGGCCGGAACGCCGGCATCGTGCAACGCATCCAGTAATTCCTTTTGCGCCGGGTTGAATTCATCAAAGCCGATCAGCCCTATTTTTCCCTGCAGGATCAGCTCGTTACTTCGGACCGCTGCTGAAAGCCTTTGAAGGCGGTCCTCAGGCGGAAGCCAGTGCTCCCGCCGACACAAGGCCTCGAATGCCCTGTTCCAGTGACTGAATGCCGCGTGATTTTCGTTTTCCTCACCGGTCCAGGCAGGATGGTTCATATCCAGTTGCCAGTGGACACACAGTTTGCGGGTATCCCTTAGCTGGGCGGCCAGCGATTCAGGCCTCAGAAGATACTGCGCGCGAGCGTCATCCCGAAGCGAACGTTCCCACAAGCTGAGCAGTTGGTGAATGCCGGGAATGGCTTTGTCGGCGCCTTTAATCCCAAGGAGACCGGCCAACTCCCATAGCCGGTCGAGCCAGGCTTCCCATGAAAGGATATTCGGGCTTTTCCATTGTGAGTCGCCTTGTTCAAGGCGCCATTGCCCGTATTGGTTATTCAACACCCGCGCCAGCCGGCTGCTACCCGTTAACAGGGTAAGGTCGCCGGCCAGGTCAGAAAACAGAGCGTGAATATCTAAGGTGGATTCTGTCATGGGGATATCATACTGTGTGCGTTCTCAGAACCTGAGATTTTCAGAGCGATCCGAAGATGGAAATTATTTCAGCAGCCACACTTCTGTTCCTGGTGATGGATCCACTGGGGAATATCCCGATTTTTCTGTCCGTACTGGAGGATGTCGCTCCGGAAAGACGCACGCGTGTGCTGTTACGCGAGTTGGTGCTCGCTTTCTTCGTTCTGGTGATGTTCCTGTTTTTCGGGCAGTACGTGCTTGGGTTCCTGCAACTGAGTGAGCACTCCATACGCATTGCAGGCGGCATCATACTGTTCCTGATTGCATTGAAGATGGTATTTCCGGTGCAGCGCTCGGCGCATTCAGCCGAAGAAATTCAGGGCGAGCCCATGCTGGTGCCACTGGCCATTCCGATGGTCGCCGGCCCATCAGCCATGGCCGTCGTGATGTTGATGGCCACCAATGATCCTTCGCGTATGCTCTACTGGCTCGCTGCCCTGTTTGCTGCCTGGCTGCTGACTTCCATCATTCTTCTTTCAGCCAATGGCCTGAAAAGATTCCTCGGCAAGCGTGGGCTCATTGCGATGGAGCGGCTGATGGGCATGCTGCTGATCGCGCTGGCCGTGCAGATGCTGCTGGAAGGTATCTCCGCTTACCTGGCCGGTTTCAAGTAGGCCGAAAAAACAAAATGGAGAATGGACAATGAAAACAGCATTCATTACCACGGCTTTGCTTTTGTTGGGCGCAGTTCATCCCGCCTGGGCCGGTTCAGACGAGGAACAGCTCACGACCCTACTGGACGAGTTCCTCGCGGGCGCGTCGGTTAGTGACATTGCCACTCACGAAAGGTTCTGGGCAGAAGACCTTGTCTACACTTCGTCACGCGGGTTACGGTTCGGTAAGGCCGACATCCTTGAAGGAATGCGAGCGGATCCTGATTCGGAGGCGGCGAATCCCGACGTCACCTATTCTGCCGAGGACATTCGTATCCGGCTCTACGGCGAAGCGGTGGCCTGGCAGGCGACGATGATTCCCGATCACGATTAGTGTTCTTACCGGGTTACGATCTCTGCGTGCGTCGTGAGCCTATAAGGCACGTTGCCGGGCACCGGGCCATCCTCGAGTGGCGGACTCAGCCATTCAATCAGCCTCAGATCATCGAACCAGGTGAGGTGTTCTTTTGATGGGTCCGCTGGCTCCACCCTGAGTATGATGCGGTAGGAAATTGCGGTGACCCGGGGTGAATCGAAATCGAAGCGCAGTTCCTGCCAGCCTTCAGCTTCCAGTTCCCGGCGCCCGATCAATCTTAACTCTGCCGTATCCAGGGCCTCGATCCGGTTCTCGTTCCGCTTGCGCCATTGCTGGTAAGCGGTCACGGTTGCGGGCGATTCCGTCCGTGCCGTTACGGCGAAAGTGGTCGGCGTGCCGGGTTCGAAGGTGTACTCGAAGGTTCGCATCCCGATCCGGCCCCGGCCCTGGTCAGCGGGCACCTGCAACTGCATGACACTGGGCCCGGCGGGTGCGTCATCTCTCCTGACGATGGTCTGCGTGCCGTCTTCGATCCAGCTCCGGTCTGGTGCGTCATGCAGAAAATGTGACTCCAGGTGACCCATCGGAAGAAGGTTTTTGCCGAGCCGGACCCTCGCAGAGTTTTTCGGTTGTGTTTCGATGAGGTTGTACGGTGTCTGCCAGCTGCGGGAAGGCCCTGAAATGATGGTTGCTCCTTCCGGGAAAACGGCTCGCGGAAGGACCATCGCGTTGTCCGGAATGGGCAGGTTGCGCCTGGGTCCCGGCCGGATCACGGCATTTCCACCGGAAGCGCCCAGGCTGATGCCGCGCAGGCTGGAAAGGTTGCTGACCCGTTTCAAAATCGTGTTACGGAACGTATCCGTTGCCGGCATCGGCGTGTAGCCCTTGATCCGGATCGGCATTACCTCGGCCCGGTGCAGCCGGTCACTGTCCATCCAGACATACAGCAGGTAAGAGCGCTTGGTCGCGTAGTGAAACTGGTCGAAGATAAAGTTGCCCATCGAGTAGGCAATCAGCCGGTCCTTGTAGATTTCAAACCCCTGCACGATGTGGGGGTGATGGCCAATGGCCAGCACCGCTCCGTCATCGATGGACTGCTTGAGACGGGTTTCGGTGACCAGGGTGGGTTCGTCCGTGTACTCCCGGCTACCGTGGTATTGCACGACCGGCAGGTATCCCTGTTCAGACTCCGCGCGCACGCTAAGCCCTATGTTCTCTGAAGTCCCAAAGGCAGCACCGCCTTTTTCAGCGCCCTGTGCGACCTGGTTCGGGCTGAAATTTCCCGCCCAGCCCAGATAGCCGAGGAAACTCATGGGGTTGCCATTCAATTCTGTTCTGAACGGCTTGAGAGCCTGGCTTTCGGTCAGGCCGGCGCCGGACCATCCCAGCCCGGAAGCGTTCAGCGCCTCGATGGTCGATTCCAGGCCGGTCGCGAGGTAATCGTAGGTGTGGTTGTTTCCCAGCGTGACGTAATCAATGCCGGACTCTCTCAGCGCAGCCAGGGCCTCGGGGGGTGTATAGAAAACATAGGACTTGGGTGCATTCTGCTCCGGCTGTGCACTCATGACCTGGGTTTCCAGGTTGACCGACGCCAGGTCGGCCGCCTCGAAATAAGGCTTCATATGCCTCATCAGGGCGAGTGTATCTTCCGCTTCGTGGCCCTCCCGGATCATCACCGGCTCGCCGTCTGTGGGATTTGAGAAGCGCCGCCCCATCATCGCATCGCCGCCAAACACCAGCATGGTCCTGCCTTCTTCACGCGCTACCAGCGTCACGTCCGGTAGCATGATGGGTTGATCCGGCGATTGCCTTGGCCGCCAGGCCAGTTCCAGCGGGCTGTAGCTGTGGATCATTGGAAAATGGCCATCAGCCGAATACCGGAACATGTAAATGTCGCCCGCCCCGGTGGTCATTTCGTACCGGCCATTTACATCAGTGGTCGCAGTGATCTGGCCTAGCTGAATCTGTGCGCCCGCCAGGCCCTCGCCCGACTCTGTCATAACCTGGCCAGCTATGCTTACCTGGGCCAGAACCGGCACGGTAATGGACATCAGGACGGCAAAAACCATCATTTTTCCGAAGATCGTCATGGCGGTGGCTGTGGACA
>JARFQZ010000171.1 GCA_029287515.1 Lysobacterales bacterium | reverse complement strand
CCCTGAGTACTGCTCCATGAACTCCATTCGAAACCGCCCGGCTGAAGGGGATGGAATTCATCTCACAGCGTCTGAATTGATCGCGCTGAGGCCGCGCTGTCATGCGCTCAGGTTGCCGATGCGCCAGGCGGCTGCCTCGGCACTGGCAGGAGCCTACCGTTCCCGTTTTCGCGGGCGTGGCGTGGACTTCCTGGAATCGAGAAGTTATCAGCCCGGGGATGATATCCGGAACATGGACTGGCGGGTTACGGCACGGACCGGCCGGGCACATACCAAGATTTTTCAGGAAGAACGCGAACGTCCGGTGCTCGTTGTGCTGGACGCCAGCCCCAGCCTTTACTTCGGAACCCGGAAGTGTTTGAAGTCGGTCGCGGCAGGCCAGATGGCCGCTGCAATCGCCTGGGCGGCCATCAAGCGCGGGGACCGCATTGGGGGTTTTCTGTTTGCGCCCGGCAGGCACAGGGAGCTTCGCCCGGCCGGGGGCCGCAGGGGCGCCATGAGAATGATCCAGAGCCTGGTCGAATGGCTGGAGCCGGAGCGCCCGGAAGCCGATCAAGCCGAACCGCTCTCTTCGGCCCTTGAGCGTGTGCGCCACGCCGTTCGCCCCGGCAGCCTGGTGGTGGTCATCAGCGATTTCTTCGGGATGGACGAAGCTTGCAATCGACACCTGTCCCGTTTACGCCAACATAATGATGTCATTGGCTGCCAGGTGGTCGATGCAGCCGAATATCGATTACCCCAGGGCCGTTACCCGATCAGTGACGGCGAAAACACCGCCATGCTGGACATGGGCCAGAAAGAATCGCGCAACCGTTACCGGCAAATGAGTTCGCAGCACCTGGATGCACCGCGCCGGATGTTTCAGAAACATCAGTGTGGATGGCTGATGCTGCACACTGACGACGATCCTGTTGACATACTTGGACGTGAGCTGCGGGTGTTGGTCGGCCGGCCCTTGTGACGCAAAGCCATGAACACTGAAGGATCACCATTACTCGCCCAATTGCAGGATATTCACAGTGCAGGAGCGCCCGGGTGGTGGCCGCCCGCCCCGGGCTGGTGGATTCTCGCCCTGCTGGTTTTGCTGCTGATGGCATGGATGCTGAAACAGTGGCTTGCCTGGCGGTCTGCCCGGAAGCGGCGCGCCGACTGGCTGGAAGCCCTGGACAGAATCAATCGCGAGCATGACCCCTCAGAACAACCTCATGAATTTCTGGCAGGGCTCAACCGCCTGTTCCGCGCAGTAGCCCTGAGAGCTTTTCCCGATAAAGGGTGTGCCCGGTTGCAGGGAGAAGACTGGGTATCTTTCATTGTCAGGCAGATGCCGGATCAGAACGAAGAAAGCCTGTTGGCGCTGGCCCGAGGCCCTTATGAATCATTGCCTCGTTTCGACGCAGCATTATTGAACCAGAGCGCCAGGGCATGGGTGAGTTTGTATGGCTGAGAGTATTCCTGCTGAAGGTCTGACACTGGCCTGGCCCTGGCTGCTGCTGTTGCTGCCGTTGCCCTGGCTGCTGCGCGCCTGGCTCTCAGCTGCGTCCCGCGCCGGTTTGCAGGCGCTTAAAGTGCCCTGGTTCTCACTGATGACCTCATCCGGTTCGGCCTGGATGAAAAAGCCCGTGCTCGCTGCTTTGGCGGCGCTGGCCTGGGCCCTGCTGCTGTTGGCGGCCGCCCGGCCGCAATGGGTCGGAGAGATTGAAACCCTGCCGGTGACGGGCAGGGACCTGCTGCTGGCGGTGGATATTTCAGGAAGCATGGACACGCAGGACATGATCCTGGACAGAAAATCCGTGAACCGCCTGGCCGTTGTGAAAAAAGTGGCGGGAGAATTTATCCAGCGTCGCAGGGGTGACCGTGTCGGCCTGGTGTTGTTCGGCAGCCGGGCTTATCTCCAGACACCCCTGACCTTTGACACCGAGACCACGGCAATCCTGCTGGATGAATCTGAAATAGGGCTGGCCGGGCGGGAAACGGCGATAGGTGACGCGATCGGCCTGGCGGTCAAACGATTGCGCGATGACGCCGCCAGCGAACGGGTACTGATCCTGCTGACCGACGGCGCTAATACCTCCGGTGAGGTGCAACCCATGCAGGCCACCGAATTTGCCGCACGCGAAGGAATGACCATCTACACCGTCGGGGTGGGTGCGGATGAAATGATGGTTCAGGACTTCTTTGGCTCCAGGCTGGTGAATCCCTCGGCAGACCTCGACGAAGACACGCTCAGGGCGATCGCCGAGCGCACCGGCGGCGCCTATTTTCGTGCGCGTGACGCCGAGGCGCTGGCGAAGATTTACGAGCAACTGGACGAGCTGGAGCCTGTGGAGAGTGACCAGGAAGCCATCAGGCCGGTTGATGAACTTTTCTTCTGGCCGTTATCCATCTCGTTCCTGCTGGTGCTGCTGTCGGTGCTCTTTGCGCTGTTGCCCGGCATGAGGCGGGGGGTGGTGCCGGTATGAATGAATTCGAAGCACTGCACTTTATCCGCCCGATGTGGCTGTTTCTGCTGCCGCTGGTGTTGATCCTTCCCTGGGCCTGGAAACGCACGCGCAGGCCTGCAGGAGACTGGTCCAGGGTGTGCGATCCGCACTTGTTGCGCTGGCTGAGTGTCAAACAGGTGACTGACAAGGGCGGCAGGGGTGGCGCGTGGCTGGCTGCCTCGGCGCTGCTGATCGCTATCCTTGCTTTGGCAGGGCCCAGTTGGCAGAAGTTGCCGGATGCATCGTTCTCGGCCCGTGACGCCCGGGTGATTGTCGTCGATCTCTCGCGCTCCATGCTCGCCGAGGATCTGCGGCCCAACCGGCTGACGCGCGCCAGGTTCCGCCTGGCGGACCTGCTGGCATCCACCGAAGAAGGTCAGGTTGGCCTGGTCTCTTTTGCAGGTGATGCTTACATCGTTTCTCCCTTGACCAGCGATATGAACACGATCGCAAACCTTCTACCCGCCTTGCGTCCGGACATCATGCCCGTGGCGGGGAGCCGGGCGGACCTGGCCCTGGACATGGCTGCGTCCCTGCTGGAGCGTTCCGGCCTGAGCCGGGGTGAGATACTCCTGGTCACGGATTCGGCCAGTTCAAGGGATGCGGCGAAAGCACGAAATCTGAGGGACCGCGGCATCCTGACCTCGGTGCTCGCCGCCGGTACGGCGGAAGGCGCGCCAATTCCCAGCGGGGGTGGATTCGTCAATGACCGTTCCGGAAACGTTGTCATTGCCCGGCTCGACCGATCGGCTTTGGGATCACTTGCAGAAGCGGGTGGTGGCAGATACACCGAGCTCTCAGCAACAGAATCGGCAGCCGGGCTGTGGCTGGATCATGAGGGGAGCGAGTTTGCGCGTCGGGACGACGCACTGGGAGAACGCTGGAAAGACATGGGCCCGTGGCTGGTCCTGTTGTTACTGCCGCTGGCTCTGTCGGCCTTCCGAAAAGGTCTGTTTTTCTTTATGCCGCTTTTTCTCACGGGGGTGCTGGCCACTCCGGATGAAGCCGTGGCCGGTTGGTGGGAAGACCTCTGGCAGAGAAAAGACCAGCAGGCGTTCCGGGCACTGAAGGAACAGGATGCTGAAAAAGCGGCAGCGCTGGCTCGTGACCCGTCTCTCTCCGGCGAAGCGTGGTTCAGAAGCGGAGAATATGCCAATGCCACGGAGGCCTGGAGCCAGGCAGAATCCGCCGATGCACATTACAACCGCGGTAACGCCCTGGCGCATCTCGGTGAGTATGACGCGGCAATCGCAGCCTACGACCGGGCGCTGTCGATAGACCCGGCGATGCAGGATGCCGTGATCAATCGCGAACTGGTCGAGCAAATGAAGGAACAGCAGGAGCAGCAACAGCAACAGCAGGATGGCGATCAGGGCGACTCGCAGAATGGCGAATCTTCTTCGGAACAACAGGAAGGCGAACAAGCCCAGGAAGGTGACCAGCAGCAGGGTGAACAGGAAGGAGAAGCCCAGGAAGGCGAGCAGGAAGGCGAGCCACAGGAAGGGGAACCCGGCGAGACAGAAGGTGAACAGCAGATGGAATTTTCCGAAGCCTGGTCCGAAGAAGACGCCCAGGCCATGGAGCAATGGCTGCGCAGGATTCCGGACGATCCGGGGGGCTTGCTCAGACGCAAATTCCGAAATCAGCATCAGCGCCGTGGAGCGCCGGAAGACGAAACAGAATCGTGGTGAAGACATGTTAAGGCAATTTAATGGGATCATTCGGGCAGCAATTACCAGTTTTGCGCTTGCACTTTGCATGCCTGTGGACGCGGCTGTAAAGGCTGAACTCGATCGCAATCGAATCACCGAGGGTGAAACGGTCATGCTGACGATCCTGACCGATGACCCAAGGCAGAACCTGGATACTGACTTCAGCGTTCTGGAAAAAGATTTCCGGATTCTTGACCGCCGCTCCGAAACGCAGTTGTCCATTGTGAACGGAAAACAGACCGCCGTTGTCCGCCTGCTGTTGACACTGGAGCCCAGGGCCGCCGGAGAGGCGCTCATACCGCCTTTGGCATTTGGTAAAGAGAAAACCGCGGCACTGGCAGTGAACGTCGAGCCTGCGCCTGAGCTGGAGCCCGGCAGCCAGCCGCCGGTGTTTATCGAAGTCGATGTTGTACCCGGTGACGGCCCTTATTTCGTTCATGCGCAGATCGGTCTGGTGGTCAGGGTTTTTTACCAGCAGAACCTGACGGAGGCGGCAATCAGCCAGCCGGAGCCTTCACCGGCGGTGGTTCGACTGATGCAGGAAACGCCTTACCAGGCCGAGCGCGGCGGAGAACGCTACCGGGTGCTCGAGCGAAATTATGCCTTATTCCCGGAACGTTCCGGAGAGCTGGTCATTCCGCCAATGCAATTGACCGGCCGCCTGGTCGAGCGCCGCACCAGCAGCATCTGGCAACCCGCAGCCAGGGGGCGCCGGGTACAGGTCGAAAGTGAACGGCTGGTATTGAATATCGAGCAGAAACCCGACGGGTTTGCCGGCGGGGAGTGGCAACCAGCCAGGGATTACCGGCTGACCCAGCAGATTTCATCCGGTGATACATTGCGGGTGGGCGAGCCGGTGACGCGCACCGTCATCATTGATGCGGTTGGCCTGGAAGAGAACATGATCATCGAGCCAGAGTGGCCTGAAGTCAGCGACGCTCGAATCTATCCAGACCAACCCCAGGGCATCACGCGTGATGACGGGCAGTGGGTGCTCGGTCACAAGGAATTTCGATACGCCGTCGTGCCGGAAAAAGCGGGCGAACTGGTGTTGCCCGAACTGAATGTCCATTGGTGGGATACAAAAAACAACCAGGCCCGGACTGCTGTACTGGCCGCTCAGACGATCAGTGTGCAACCTTCGGCACTGGTCCCGGGTTCCGATCCATCAACGGCGATTGCCGCCCCCGGCGCCAGTCCTTCGGGCCTGCCGTCAGTATCCGGGTCTGCCGGCGGGGCAAGCTACTGGCGATGGCTTACCCTCCTGTTTGCCTCCCTTTGGTTGCTGACCCTTGCCGGGGCGTTGATCCTCAGGAACAGACGTTCGAATACGAACGGTATCAAGGCATCATCACGCCCTGAATCCGGAAACGAACCCAGCGCGCTGGCCGCGGTCCAGAGCGCTTGCAAGGCGGGCGACCGGCGCGGCGCCCGCAGGGCCTTACTTCGCTGGATTCATGAATTCGGGCCGCAGGAAGGCCGCGCCAGTTTACTTGAATTTGCGGCCGGGATGGCCGACCCCGGGATCAGGGATAGCCTGCTGGCATTGGATTCAGAGGGTTTCCGCCCCCTGTCTGATTCCGCGCCGGAAAACGGCTGGAACGGGCCGGACTTCTGGAAACTGTTCGAAGCCTGGCGCAAACAGTGGGTATCTGCCGAGAACAGCAGGCGGGCTTCAGTAACGGACTTGTACGCCAGGGAGAACAGGCGGTAGGAACGGACGCTTACTGGTTTTTCATCACCAGGCTTTCAATACCGTTGTTTGCCAGTTGATTGCGCATGGTGTCGGCCTGCCGTGCTCCGTTCACCGGTCCGACGCGCACGCGGTGCCAGGTAGCTCCGTTTACCGTGACCGACTGGATCCGCGCCGAAATTCCCAAAAGAGCAAGCCTGGCTTTCATCTGTTCGGCATCGGAATTTTCCCGGAATGAACCCACCTGCAGAATGTAACTTCCGGTGTCGGCTTCGACCGCGGCTGTCTCTGCCGGCTGGCTTTTCTTGGCGAGCTCCTGTTCCGGAACGACGACTTCCATCTCCGGCAGGACGGTAAAAAAGTCGTAGCGTGATTTCGGAGGCTCATCGCTTGCCGGCGCGACTTCCTCGTCATCCGCCGCGCTGCTTTGGGCAGTGGATTCAACTGCTGCCGATGGATCGACACCCGGTTGTGGGATATATCCTTTCGACCAGAGAAAGTAAGCCAGCCCCAGGCCAATCAGCAGGCCGGTGAACAACCACATCCAGGCTGGCGTGCCCTGTTTTTTTCTGGCCGCTTTCTTCCGTCTTGCCGGCGCCACTTACATTTCCTCCGGCGCAGATACGCCAAGCAACCCCAGTCCCTTGCTCAGAACCAGTTTGGCGGCCAGCACGAGGTTGAGCCGGGCATTGCGGAGATTCTCATCGTCCACCAGGAACTGGTGCGCGTTGTAGTAGGAGTGCAGGTCGGTTGCAAGCGAGTGCAGGTAATGAGCCAGTTGATGCGGCGCGCGCTGACGTGCTGCAGAATCGATAATTTCCGGAAAGCGGCTGATGTTACGCATCAGTTGCACTTCGTGGTCTTCCGTGAGCAGGTCGAGAGCCACTTCCCCGATCGCCTCGTTGTGGCGTTCATCCATTTGCACAAGGTTCCGGAAAACGCTGCAGATACGGGCATGTGCATACTGAATATAAAATACGGGGTTTTCATTGGTGCGAGACTTTGCCAGGTCCAGGTCGAAATCCAGGTGCTGTTCGTGTGAGCGCATCACGTAGAAAAACCTGGCGGCATCCGTACTGACTTCTTCCCGCAGTTCCCGCAGCGTAATGAATTGGCCTGAACGGGTGGACATCTGCACTTTTTCACCGAAGCGGAACAGGACAGCGAACTGCACCAGGAGAATTTCCAGGCAGTCCGGGTCTTCACCAAGTCCTGTTGCTGCAGCGCGTAACCTGGCGATGTAGCCATGGTGATCGGCGCCGAACACATAGATGGCGCGATCGAAGTCTCGCTCGAGCTTGTTCAAAAAATAGGCGATGTCGGACGCAAAATAGGTCGTTCTGCCATTTTCCCGAATCACAACGCGATCCTTCTCGTCTCCCAGTTCGGATGCCTTGAACCAGGTGGCCCCTTCCTTCTCATACAGGTAACCGTTCTCCTCGAGCCTGTCGATGGCGTGCTGAACAGCGCCGCTTTCCTCGAGTTCGCGTTCGGAGAACCACTTGTCGAAGAGCACGCCGAATTCCGCCAGGTCGTCCTTGATGTCTTCCAGGATGTTGTCCAGTGCAGAATTGAAGAATACCCCGTAACCCTCCGCTCCGAGCAGGACACCGGCTTTACTGACCAGGGCGTCAAGAAAGGCCTCGCCATCGCCCCCCTGCCCGATGGCGGGGGGCAGGCCGTCCTCGACTTCCAGGCGTGAAAACCGCCACTTGTCACCGTGGTCCACGCGGACGATTCGGGCGATGTCGTAAATATAGTCACCACGGTATCCGTTATCCGGAAAACCGATATTCTCGCCACACAGTTCCAGGTATCGCAACCAGACGCAGACGGCCAGTATGTCCATCTGCCTCCCGTTGTCGTTCACATAGTACTCGCGCTGGACTTCATAACCGGCGGCGGCCAGGATGCTTGCCAGGCTGGCGCCGTAGGCTGCACCCCTCCCGTGCCCCACGTGAAGCGGGCCGGTCGGGTTGGCGGAAACGTACTCCAGCGTTACACGGTTACGTCCAGGCCGGAAAATATCGCCGTATTTTTCCCGTTGTCGCAACACATCCTTGACGACACCGGTCAGGGCGCAACTCTGCAAAAAGAAATTGATGAAACCGGGGCCGGCGATTTCCATGTGGTCCACCTGGCGCGACATGGGTATCCGGTCGATGATCAGCTGCGCCAGTTCGCGCGGAGGCGTTCCGGCAGGTTTCGCCAGGACCATGGCAAGGTTGGATGCAAATTCA
>JARFQZ010000099.1 GCA_029287515.1 Lysobacterales bacterium | reverse complement strand
GCTTTCAGAGACACCTGCAGTGCTGACCTCATCTTCGGAACTGCTTGAACTGGACTGGTAGGGCTCATAGGTCCCTTCCGAGCCGGCACCGCTGCTTCCTTCACCGCCTGACTGGCCGCCCTGGCCACTGCCCTGTTGACCTCCCTGCTGCCCCTGTTGTGAATCCTGGCCCTGCTGGCCGCCTTCCTGCCCGGTGGGATTACCCGGACCGGCCACCGGACCGCGGTGAGTGCCGAACGCGGCTGCCTCCCGCTCGTGGTATTTCTCGATCTGCTCTTCCCAGGCTTCCTGTTCCTGTTGTTTCAACTCCGGATCGGCTTCGGCGGCCGCTGTCGGCGTATAGGGGTACTCGCCAAGCGCATCCTTGGGTTCCCACTCGCCGTTCTCCATGATGACGTCGACCAGCTGATCCCGGATGTTGTCCCGTGACTCCTCCGGCAACTTGTCGATTTTTTCCAGGTCCGCTTTCTGGGTGTAGGTGTTGTCGATGTAAGTCCGGTCACGGTCCCGCGCATACTCCAGCTCCATCTGCTGCCGGTAGGACTCATCCGTCTGCTCGGTCCGCGTGCTGGAGTCATCGTCATCCCCGCTCTGCCCCGAGTCCTGCGCAAAAACCCCCGCACCACCAGACCACAGCAGCAAAACAACCCCAAAATGAAAAACCAACCTGACCATACTCAAATTATGCCCTATTTCCCTGAATGGCAGCTGAAGCTAAAGTTCACTGCGATAACTAGCGCAGAAACCACCGGGAGCGGTTTCGCCGAAGGCACCACTACAACAATTACTCCATAGACCAGCTTTTTGGCGGGCAGGGACGGTTTTGCCGCAGGCAAAGAAGCACCTGCCCGCCAAAAAGCGGGTTCCATACCTACTCCTCAATCCGCCGCACCACACGCAACCCAGTAAAGTCGTTGCGATCCCCATTCTTCAGATTGAACCTGGCAGGCAGCCTGACTTCCTTCGACCCGGTAAACCAGGACCCTCCGCGGGTCATGCGGGAACTGCAGATTCCCCGGCCCCAGGCGCCGCCATCGGCGGGCGCATCCAGGTAGGAAAGGTTCATGCAATCCAGTGTCCATTCTGCGACGTTACCCACGACGTCGTGAATGCCAAAAGCATTGGCTCTTAACGAGCCCACCGGCAGTGTCCCGATTGCGGCAGTGTCGCTGCACTCCTCGTGCTGCCATTTGAATCCGGATTCTCCGCCAGCGATGTTTCCGAACGTGCACACGCTGGCCGCGCTGCCGCCCAGCCAATCGCTTTCTTCGCCTGCACGGGCGAAATATTCCCACTGGCTTTCGCTGGGCAGGCTGTAGGACTGGCCGGTCTTCTTGCTCAGCCAGTTGGTGTATTGCTGCGCGTCGTTCCAGGAAATCATGATAACCGGCCTCGAACCACGTCCCCAGCCATTATCGGGCGGCCGGTTGTCGCAGGCGCCGTCAGTCACGCACAAGTCCCATTGCGCCATCGTGATTTCAAAGACACCGACTGCAAAGGGTTCGGCTATGGTGACCATGCGTCTTGGTGTTTCCATTTTCAGCGCCAGCGGGGCCGTATCTTCAGACCCTTGCCAGAATGATCCTGCAGGAACGACCATCATCGTGGGACAGTCGGCGCAATCCCTGAAGGTTTTTCCGGGGCGGAGGGTCAGGTCATCTATGGCCTGCAGCGCCTGGGCGACGTGGCGGCCCCGGGGGAAAGCATTTTTGTAGGATTCATAGGCATCGATCGTGTTCAGTTTGCGTGCCGCCTCGAATGCTTTCGAATCATTGATGTCGCTTTCGATTTGCTTGCGCAAAGCACGGGCTTCGTCACCGTGCAGGCCACCGGGCCAGTCGGACAGGTACTGGTCGATAAATTCCAGCGAGCGTTCAGCGGCGGCGCGTTGCCATGCCTCATTGTCCTGTTGTTGTTTTTCAGCCAGTTCCCGCTGGGCCGCCTCCTCGGC
This sequence comes from Lysobacterales bacterium, assembly GCA_029287515.1. Taxonomy (GTDB): domain Bacteria; phylum Pseudomonadota; class Gammaproteobacteria; order Xanthomonadales; family SZUA-36; genus JAHEFT01. The sequence goes on along the minus strand of JARFQZ010000099.1, from coordinate 5,982 downwards.
GAGCTTCAGCTCATGCAACAGGATATCAGCGTCGGCCACGTGCAGGCCTTCCGGAAAACTCTGTAAATAGGTGTCGATGGCACCCCGTGTGCCTTCGGCTTCTGCGTACCCCCAGGCCTGGTGGTCAAGCCTTTCCAGGTGCACCAGTGCCTGGTCTTCGTGGATGGAATCAGGGAAGTCTTCCATGAATTTCTGATAACCATAAGCCGTATCCGCGTCCAGGGCGGATTTCCAGCGCGCCGTCTCCTCGGGAGAGGCAAACCTGGGCTGACCGGACTGGCGGGGCGGATCAGTATCTGCCGCGGCAGGGTCCGAACCCGGCCCTTCAGCGTCCGGCCTCATGCCGGTGAACAGGTAGATGACAGCGGCGATCAGGATGACACCAAAAATGCTCAGCAGAACGATCGGCAGCCACTCCCTCCCTTCCTGTTCGATGCCTCCGGCGACGGCTCCGCTGCCGCGCCTGGTCTGACTGTCCCGGCTGAAAGCCGGCCGCCATTGTGCGACGGTTTGAGGCCGTGAGTCATGACTTAATGCCAGGCCCTGGTTTACTGCGTTGTGGATGGCGGAGAATTCCTGGCCCGGCACGAGTTTTTCGATCGCTGTGAGCGGGTCCGCTTCCCCTTGGCGGACAGCACGTTTGCGTTGAACTGCAGCCACCGGAATTTTTCCGCTGACGCAGCGGTAGAGTGTTGCCGCCATACCGTAAATATCCGTCCAGGGGCCAATGGGGCCATCGGGCTCGGATTGTTCGAGGGCGGCGTAACCTTCGCTGCCCAGCTTCCAGCGGGTTGACGTGGCAGCCTCGAGCCGCTGCCCGGCAGCGCCAAAATCCAGCAAGATGGGCTGGCCGCTCTCGGTGATGTAAATATTCGCAGGCTTGATGTCCTGGTGAATCAATCCCTGCCCGTGGATGTACTGAAGGGCGTCCAGCAGCGGCCGGGAAAGCGCCAGCGCTTCGTCAGGCCTGAACGTACCGCTGCGCTTTAAGAGCTTGTCCAGCGGCTCGCCCCGGTAATGAGGCATCAGCAGGTAGGCGGTGCCGTTGGCCTCGAAGCAACGAAGCACCTCGACAATATTGGCATGCCTGAGGCGGGCAACCAGCCGGCCTTCTTCCAGGAAATGATTCAAACCGGAACGATAGGTCTCTTCATGTTCCTGGCCGGAAGGACTGAGCCGGCCATCCTGGCTCCGCGAAACAAGGTTTCTCGGCAGGTATTCCTTGAGGGCGAAAGACTGGTTCGACTGCAAGTCAGTGACCAGGTAAGTGATACCGAATGCGCCGTGACCCAGTTCACGGTCGATACGCAGCTGGTCGATGACGGCACCGGGTGTCAGGGCCAGTGATACCACGGCCATTATTCCGTTCCACCTTTGTCTGAGCCGCGCGGCCGGATTTCCAGGCTACAGCGCGCATCGCCCAGCACCAGGACATCACCCGGCTCCATGAAGATGATTTCACCTTCCAGGCAGGGGACACCGTTGATCGAGGTGCCGTTGCTGGAGCCAAGGTCAGAGACCGTCAATTCATCGAAGGAACCGTTCAGCTGCACATGGCGCCTGCTGACAGCGGGACTGCGGATCACGAGGTCGGCATCGCCGCGGCCGATAACGACATTGATGGCGCTCTCACTGACAGCGCACGAATCTTCAAATTCCGTTCCATCCCGCAGCACGCCGGTCAACAGCAGTTCGGAATCGAGCTGAGGAATGATTTCTTCAGGCTCATCTTCGGGCTCGACGACCGGAGCAGCGGCACTTTCCACGGAAGGCTCCGTGTCCCCGGTGGAGGATTCCCGCGACCTGCTGCGCAGGCGATGGATCACGAAACCCAGGCCGGCCAGCAGAATTGCAGCCACCAGCCACAGCCAGCGGCCAAGGCCCGAACCCCTGTCTTCGAACGGCGGCAGGGAGTCAGGCAGGGGTTCTGCCGGGGCCGGTTCATCGGTGACAAGATCCTCTTCCGCCACTTCGGGTTCTGTGATCTCCCCGGTTGCGGTTTCTTCAATTGGCTCTTCAGATTGTTCTTCGGGCTGTTCCTCCGGCTCGGCCATGGGTTCCGGGGCGGGTGGTTCTTCCGGCTCAGCGGCCTCGCTGGCGGAACAGTCAAACTCGCGCAACGGTATGCCCAGTTCACCGAATACGTTCAGCAGGGCATCGCGCCATTGATAACGGGTTCCGGGCGAGGGCTCCATGGTCTGCACATCATCCGCCACGCTCATGCCGACCAGGTTTCCGCACTGATCGACAAGCGCTCCCGTCACATTGGGTAATCGAGAGTCATCGGCAATGGATGGCCTGTTGTTCTCGCTAAAGACGCCGACCGTGGCGGAGATGCTCAGCGGCGGCTCACCCTCGGCAATCAGTTCTGCGGGTGGAAATGCAGCCAACAGGATCTCGTCACCCTGCTGGAGCGGTCTTGCGGCCAGGGTAACGCCTTGCCTGCTGAGGTTGTCCACTGCCAGGACCAGCACGCCCTCGAAAGCGAAACTCTTTTCAATCCGGGCCGGCCGGCCGTTGCGAATGATATCGGTTCCACCATCGAGAACGATGATTTCATCATCCGGGCCGGCAAAATCTCCGGGCACCAGGACCAGGCCGGAATCCGACAGGACCACGCCGGTCGTGGGTTCAACGTGAGTTGCCGATACCAGCCTGAGGACCGGTACGGTCCAGGCAGGCATTGAACCGGGAGGCAGGATGTAAGCGTCGCCGCCGGTCTTCAGGTTTTGAGCGAGTGCCGGCGTCGCTGCCATCAGAAGCCAGCAGAGGAACCATCCACACATAAGGATTTGGTTGCTTCTTCGCATCAACAGGGAATTCTCAGGGTGAATAGAGCCGGTTGATCAGGTTGTCCAGGCAGTATTGTCCGGCCTTGTTCAGGGCGTTTTCTTCCTTGCCCTGCACAACGTTCTGGATGAATACCAGTATCGATGCCATCACCAGCGCCAGTAAGGTGGTTGAAAATGCCACACCCAGCCGTTCCGTCACCTGGTAAAGCATGTCGGGACTCTCCACGTTGGCCCGGTCGCCGGCGTAGTTCAGGGCCAGCATGATGCCTATAACCGTGCCGATGAAGCCCAGTGATGGAATGACCCAGGTGATATAGCGGATGATGTTGTAACGCAGGTCAATCTCGTGAAGGTACAGTTCGAGGCTGGAGTTCAGCAATGAGTTGGTCTGGTCGGCGGAATGGCTGAGGTTGAAACCCAGCACACAACGTTCGATCAACCGGGGCACAAAACAGACTTCCCGGTATTTACTGGCCCGCACCTTCTGGTAAATCGGTGTCATGTCATCGCCCGGCCGCAGCACCGTTTCTTCGTCTTCCGGCAGGTAATTGCGGTCTATCTGGCTTTCTTCGAGGCGCCCGGCCCGCCAGCGGATGGACAGTTCTCCCAATCCGGCGAAAAATGCGATCCACAGGATGTTCTGGACCGTGAAAGGCCACGACGCGCGGTTGATGTCCAGCAGGATGGACGCTGCTTCAGGGGACAGCAGTCGCGAAAGCAAGGCGATCACGACGATTGCAGTGACGAGGCTGACGAGCAGGGTAATGAGTCGCACTATTTGAATTCCTCGATATCACCGGTCAGGGGATTACGCCTGGGATTTTCCAGGATAATCTTCGGCTTGGGCAAGTCGGCCAGCAGGTCGTCGAACAACAAAGGTTTTCCCCTCACGGAATAGCCTTCCCTCAACTGTACGCGCGTACCCTTGCCGAACAGCCCGACCAGCTGGTCCAGGGGAACCTCGTGTTCACCAAAACGGATGCGGTCCTGGGTCCCGAGGATCACTTTCAGGCTCCTGATCCAGCGTCCGTTGCGATGGAGAAAAGTCCCGTTACTGGAGTGCTGATCCGTGACCTCCAGATAACCTTCCCCGGTCACCTCGATCCGGGCATGCACCCTGGAGACAGAGTGATGATCCAGCACCAGGTCACACTGGCCGGAGCGTCCGATCGTTTTTCCATCCGGTTTCATGCCGCTATGATACATTGTAATTTCGTTTCCAACAGGTAGGTCATCAATGATTTTCCGGCGTAACAAACCAGCACAACCTTCCGAGAGCAAGACGCCCGCATTGCGTGGCCGGGACACCCCGGTCAGCGATGACAACCCGCTGGCCCGGCGATTTCATCCGGAAGACGAACCTGACACCATCGACCTCCAACAGCCGGAAGGGTTCAACGATGAACCGGGCACGGCTGACCTGGCCAAAAATTCCCCCGTGGAATCTGCAGCAGCCGGCCACGTGGAGATTATTTCGATGGTCCCGGAAACCGGAAAGTTCTATGTGTTGCCGGGTACGGATGAAAACGTCACTTACCTGGGAAATGAGCCGGTTACCGCACCAACCGAGCTTCGCCCGGGTGACCGTATCCGGGCCGGCAGGTTCGAGCTTTGCCTATTGAGCTAACGCCAGGAACGAGCCGTCATTTGCACGGGCCAGTGATTCCATGAACTCGACGGTGCCGCGATACTTGAAGTAGTCGCCCACGGTAACCGCGTGAATTTCCACTGGTTTGGCGTTTGCAACGGTGATGTTGCGGACCAGGCTGGAAGGCCCCAGGTTATTATTGAACGCAGGGTTGGGCAGGCCGTCGCTGATCAGGATGATGGCTTCCGCCGGGCTTTGATAGGCAACGTCAAACGCGCTGATCAGTGATGAGGAGCCTTCAAACTTGCGGGACAGGGAATCCAGGAACTTTTTAGCTTCGTCACGGGTCTGGTCCGTCATCTTTGCCAGGCTGCCATCCGCCGGCCAGCGGTAATACCTGGGCCCGGCGTCCTGTTGCTGGAATCCCAGGATGGCGAACTCGTAGCCGCTTTGCAGGGATTCCATCCCCCTGGCGACGGTCCGGCGGACCAGTGATTCGTGCCCTGCGAGGAATTTGTTCATGTCCACCAGGAACAGGATGCGTTTCTTGTCTGTCTTCAGACCAAGAAACCGGAAAGTGACCTGGTTGCTGCCCTCCTTTTCCGGTGTGATCACCGGGGAGGGAGGCGGTGGCGGCGGTTGGTCATTGCGCGCCTGCTGCTCGGCCTCCAGGGTTTCCAGTTCGCTGGAAACGATTTTCTCCGTTGCCTGCAATTGCTGTTGCCGGGTCTGTGCCGCCAGCAGGGCTTCGAGAATGTTCTTGCTGCCTTCTTCGGTCTTGTCCAGCATGGCCTGGGTTTTTCCGGCCAGTTCTTCGAGATATTCCAGGTCTCCCTGCGACCGGACCTCTTTCTGGTAATCGGGCATCAGGATGATCGTAATGATGATGAAAGCGCCCATTGCGGACGCGAACAGGTCAATAGCCGACAGGGAATAAACTTCGAAATTGCGACGGCGCGATTTCACCTGGAAACCCCCACGAAATCACCGTTGTTTTGCCTCGCCAGTGTTTGCAGGAACATCACCAGCCCGCGGTTTTGCGTGTAATCTCCGATCGCCACTGTGTGAATTTCCTTGTTTTCGCGGCGGTTCAGGCTGGTCACGTCCTGGACAATGAAGCCCGGTGCATTGTCAGGTTCGCCGTCACTCATGAGAATGATGGCGTCGGCCGGGTACTGCATGGCTGAAAGTACCGCGTAATGAGTCGGTGTAGATCCGGCGAACCTTCTCGCCAGTGACTGGATGAAGTTGCGCGCCGCGTCCAGATTGGCCTCGGTTCCCTGCAGCAGGCCGCCTGTCTCGGGGAAGTTCCATATGACGGGTGAAGGATTGCCCTGGTAGCCGATAATGGCGAATTCGTTGGTTTCATCCAGTGGTTCGAGGACCTCGAGAACCGACTTCACCATCAGGTCCGTGTAGGAAAGCATGCTGCCGGACATGTCGACGACGATGACGAAAGCCTTTTTCTCGGTCGCCAGGCCCAGGATGGAGAACTCCACGCCCGCAGTCAGCGCTTCGGGTTCCGGCTCTTCGATGATTTCCTCCACCGGTTCGGGCTCCTTCACCGGTTCTTCGGCCAGTTGTGTCTTGATGTCCGCCATT
>JARFQZ010000052.1 GCA_029287515.1 Lysobacterales bacterium | reverse complement strand
TTTCAGCGATTCAGGTCAATTACACGGAGTTTCGCGGCGCTCTCACACTTTTGTTATGAAGCATTTAAGGGGTTAGTCTATGCGACCATGAATCCCTACATATTCCTTGCGGCGGTGATCGTGGTCATCGTGCTGGCGCTTTTGATACCGCGATATCGGCTGAAACGGGCCCTGGCCGCGCCATTTCCCGAAGAATGGGTTCAAACCCTGGAAAGAAATATCGGGATTTACCGTAACCTGCCGATGCCGCTGCGGCTTCAGTTGAGGCAGCTGATCAAGCAGTTTCTTCATCAGAAACATTTTTCCGGGGCGGGCGGTTTGGAAATTACCGATGAAATGCGCATCACCATTGCAGCACAGGCAAGCATGTTACAGCTTAACCGCGGCAGCGCCCTCTATCCACGCCTGAAATACATCATCGTTTATCCAACCGCTTTCGTGGTAACGCGCTCTGATATGGACGACGCGGGTGTGGTCAGTCACGGTCGCAAGGGTCTGTTGGGCGAGTCCTGGCAAAACGGCAAGGTGATCGTGGCATGGGACAATGTGTTGCATGGTGCACGCAATTTTGTGGACGGCAGCAACGTTGTCCTGCATGAATTTGCCCACCAACTCGACAGTGAAACCGGCAGCACGGACGGTGCTCCCCTGCTGGCAGGCGCATCGAGCTATCGCAGCTGGGCATCCGCGCTTTCGGAAGAATTCGTGGAATTGCAGAAAGATGCCCGGTTTGGAAAGCGATCCCTGATGGATCACTATGGCGCCACCAATCCGGCTGAATTTTTCGCGGTAGCGACGGAAACCTTCTTCGAAAAACCCCGCAGAATGGCGAAATATCACCAGGAACTCTTCGAAGTACTCAGATCCTATTACCGGATAGACCCGAGGGAGTGGCAGGAATCCCGGGACGGTTGAAAAAGATTCCACCAACTTTTCTCCAGTTGTGAAGTAATACGGTTACGGGTCAACGAAGGAGTACGGGTCATGAAAAATTGGGATTTGACAGGAGGATACCTGCTGGCACTGCTTATCAGGAATCTCAGGAGCGTTCGCAAAACGGCCTGAACGGCCGCCTTGAATTCATGCATTAAAAGCCCCCATACTCGGCGCTTATGGCCGGGGCGACTAAATGAGCAACCAAACGGGAAGTGACAGGCCCAGCGCAAAGTCACTTAAACCACTGCGCACGCTCTGGCCGTTTATAACGCCCTATTACCGCACGCTGATTGCCGCCCTGCTGGCGCTTTTGATCGCGTCCGCGGCCATGCTCGCAATGCCGGTTGCACTCCGTTTCCTAATCGATAACGGTTTTATTGCCCAGAACATGGAAACCGTTAACCGCTATTTTGGCTGGTTCCTGGCGGCCACGGTTATTTTCAGCCTGTTTGCCGCGATGCGCTACTACCTGGTGACGTGGCTGGGTGAACGGGTGGTGGCGGACATCCGCAACGCCGTCTACGGCCGGGTGATCCGTATGGACCCGTCGTTTTTCGAAGTGACACGAACGGGCGAAGTGCTGTCGCGGCTCACGACCGACACAACCCTGGTTCAAAGCATTTCGGGTTCGGGGCTTTCCATTGCGCTGCGCTCGACGCTCAGCCTGGTGGGTGGCCTGGCCATGCTGATCCTGACCAGCCCCCAGATGGCGGCATACACCCTGATCGGCATAGTCGTCGTTGTGGTGCCGGTGATCATCACCGGGCGGTTCATCCGCAAACTGTCCCGCCAGTCGCAGGACCGGGTCGCGGATACGAGTGGCCTGGCCGGCGAGACCCTCAATGCGATGCAGACCATCCAGTCCTTCACCCTCGAGGAACTGCAGACCGGCAGGTACGCGGAGGCGGTAAGACAGAGTTTCAAAACGGCGGTCAAGCGGATCAGGCTGAACGCCGTACTGATCGGGCTGGCTTTCGTGCTGGTTTTCTGCATGTTGACGGTGTTTCTTTGGGCGGGCTCCCGCGCTGTCCTTGCCGGCTCCATGACCCCGGGCCAACTGGGCCAATTCCTGATGTATGCTTTTTTCGTCGGGTCTTCGGCGACCGCGCTGAGCAGCCTCTGGGGCGAAGTGCAGAGGGCGGCCGGCGCCATGGAGCGGCTGTCCGAACTGATGCAGGCTGAGCCGGTCATCCGGGCGCCTGCGGAGCCTGAATATTTGCCGGACCGCATTGACGGAAGGATAGTATTCGATCACGTGACCTTTTCCTACCCTTCGCGTCCCGAGAGTCGGGCGCTGGATGACGTCGCGTTGGAGATTGAGCCGGGCAGCACGGTTGCAATCGTGGGGCCGTCCGGGGCGGGTAAGAGCACCTGTTTTCAACTGCTCCTGCGTTTTTACGATGCTTCGAGCGGCACTATCAAGGTGGATGGGCATGAAATTTCAAGATTGGACCCGCTGGCTCTGAGGCGACAGATTGGACTGGTTCCGCAGGAAACCGTTCTATTTGGCGAAACCGCGATGGAAAACATCCGCTACGGCCGTCCCGATGCCAGCGATGAAGAGGTTCGCCAGGCGGCGGTACTGGCCGCCGCAGATACGTTCATTCAGCAACTGCCAGAGGGTTACCAGACTTTCCTGGGTGAGCGCGGCACACGGCTGTCGGGCGGGCAGCGTCAGCGCATTGCCATCGCCAGGGCCATCCTCAAGGACCCTCCCATCCTGCTGCTGGATGAAGCGACCAGTTCGCTCGATGCAGAAAGCGAGCGCCTGGTGCAGGTGGCGCTGGAACACCTCATGGAGAACAGGACCACCCTGGTGATCGCCCACAGGCTGGCGACCGTCAAGAAAGTCGACCGGATCGTTGTCATGGAACATGGCCGCATCGTGGCCATAGGTTCACATCAGGAACTGACGCTCAACAACGAGTTGTACGCCCGTTTGTCTGAATTGCAGTTTGGGGACATCTGATCTGCAGAATCCTAAGAGCCTGAAAGTTGCAACCAGGCATGGATTGCAGCGCCTTTAATACCCAGCAGTTCATCCTGGTTCAGGTAAATCGGGGTCCGCTCCAACAGGTGCCGGTAGGATCTCGCATCGTTGAATTCATCAATGAACGCATCCGATGCCACAAGGTGTGGATTCTTGGCCGCGATGCCACCGCTGATCACCAGGGCTTCCACTGGGAACATCGACAGGCAGTAGTTGCGGCAGGCGCGGGCGTAGAACCGCGAATAGTATTCGCAGGTCGGTGAATCCTTTACATCCCTGGCCAGGGCCTGGGCCGGTCTCAGTGAATTACCGGTCAGGCTTTCGTGGATCAGCGCAGCCCCCGATCCGCTGACCACGTCGTCAGCGGTCAGCCAGGTTTTTCCTTTTCGCGCGAGGATTTTCGACTCGATTTCCCGTTCGTGCGTGCCGTGGAACGAAAATGATGTATGTCCCGCCTCTGACCCGATGACGATCCGTTTGCCTTCGTGAGGTTTCAGTGCGGCATGGCCAAGCCCTGTGCCGGCTCCCACGATCGCAATGGAGCCGGGGCCGGTTCCCGGCCCTGGCCTGACAAGGTGCAGACGCTCGAACACGTCAGGCTCGAGGTAACCGTGAGCCTGGGCAAAAAAGTCGTTAAGCAGGAATGCCTTTCGCACAGGTTTTGACACCGACAGGTCGATGTCCCAGGCGATGTTGGGCAGGGTGCCACGCTGGCCGCTCACCGCACCGGCGATAGCAATGGCAAGAGCATCGAACGATTCTATCGTTTGACTGCCCTCCGGCAGGGAGGCGGCGTAGTGATCCAGCAGCTTGTCAAAAGAATCGATATCTTCCGACCAGGTTGGAAAAACCACCGGTTCGGACATCGTGATACCGGAGAGCCCGGAGATCCGGACTTGCGCAAAGCGGGCGTTGGTGCCGCCGATGTCGGCGGCTAGTATTTTCAAATCGGTCATGGTTTGTTGGCGTCGATCGCCACGATTCACATGAGACGGTCGGGCGAATTAAAGTAAACTTAATGATCAGCGACAAACTTCGGAATGTACTATGCCTGCAAAATTACTCTCTGTCTTGTTGTTTGCAACGTCCCTGGTGGTGGGTTCTGCGGCTCTTGCCCAGTACACCGAGCTGACCTGGCCGCGAGACCTGGATGTTCAGTCGGGTGTGATTACGATGTACCAGCCGCAGGCGGACACGCTGAAAGGGGATATCCTGTCTTTTCGGGCGGCCATGTCATTCAAGGAAGCACAGGGCAGCGAGCCTGTTTTCGGCGCAGCCTGGTTCGAATCCCGGGTGGAAATCGACCGGGAAACCCGCACCGTGCACATGGTTGATCTGAAAGTCACCGGCACCCGCTTTCCGGAAGGTTCGGAACATGTCCAGGGAGACCTGGAGCAGTACATCCGTGAAGGCCTGCCGACCTGGAACGTGGATTTTTCGCTGGACAGCTTGCTGACATCCCTGGAAGCCTCTGAAGAGGAAATTGCCGCGGCGAACAACCTGAAGATGGATCCGCCGGACATCATTTATCGCGATCACCCGGCGCTGCTGGTAACCATGGACGGCGAGCCTGTTCTCAGGGAAATCGAGAATACGAACTACCAGGCAGTGATCAATACACCTTA
>JARFQZ010000031.1 GCA_029287515.1 Lysobacterales bacterium | reverse complement strand
GCGAGTGGGCAAAGAGAAGCTCACGCATGAAGTCTACAGTGAACTTTGCGCAGCGGCCGGTCATCCACAGGTAGAGCCGGTGCTTGAAAGGGTGGCCCAACGACGCATGGGACACCTTTGTGCAGCATTTGAGGAACTGGGGATGGACGCTGCCATCGCCCGAAGCCAGGCAAGGTTGACATACTCGGTCTACCTGGGATTTCTGCAGTTGCAGAGACAGCACCAGACTCCCAGTCTCAGCAGCGACGAATTCGATGCCTACATCGAACATGTGATCAGTACGCTGATTCCGGCCTGAAAATTCACATCCGCCGTTTAAACCCTTTGAGCAGGGAAATAGTCCAATAGTCATGAAAGGAGCACGCAGTGGCGTCGTGGGAAGCGAATACCGCGAATCACGATGAAGATATAAAGTTGGTCGAAAGCGCCAGGAAAGGAGACCGGGTTGCTTTTGAACGGCTGTATCGCCGCCACCGCGACCGGATTTATGCACTGGTGTGGCGATTATGCGGTGGCGATGCGGCCCTGGCGGAAGATCTTTTACAGGAAGCTTTCATCAGGGCATGGCAGAAGCTCGACAGCTTCAGGGGTGACAGCCGGTTCGGGACCTGGCTGCACCGATTGTCCGCAAACGTGGCGCTGAGTGACCGGCGCTCCAGGATGAGGCGGTTGACCCGCGAGACGGAACTCGACATGGCCGCAGAGAGAAGGGCGACAGGCGCAAGGGACGTTTACGCCGGCAAGCGAATGGATCTTGAGCAAGCGGTATCGAAATTGCCCGAACGTGCCCGGACTGTGCTTGTGCTGTATGACATCGAAGGCTACAGCCACGCGGAAATTGCGGAAATTGCCGGAATGGCTGTGGGCTCGTCCAAGGCACAGCTCCACAGGGCCCGGAAATTGGTCCGGGAAGAACTGAACAGATGAGCAGCGACATGAACGAAAAGGAATTATTGAAAGGCCTGGCAGAGCTTCCCCGGGAAATTGCCCCGGGCCGCGATCCCTGGCCCCGGATATCGGCCAGGATCGGCCAGTCGCCTCCGGGCGCAATGCACAGGCGTCCGCGCCGGGTGCTGATGGCGGTAGCTGCCTCGGCTGTGCTCGCAGTGGTTGCGGGTGTGCTGATCAAGACCGCTCCCCAGGGACTCCCCGTTACATCGGGCCAGCACGACACGGTGCATGTCCGGGATCTCCCTTCGCCGGGAATTATTTACGCAGTTGATGCGGAATACCAGGCGGCTTTCAGGGAATTCATCAACGTCAATGATTCCCAAAGCGGTCTGAAACCCGAAACGGTGGAGAAAATTGAAAAGACCTGGGCTGATTTGCGGACCACCGAAACCGCCCTGACGGCAGCACTGGAAGAAAACCCGGGTGACCTGTTTCTCAACGAAAGAATGCTCGAATTACGCGCCCGGCAACTCGGGTTCCTGAAACAACTCGTCACTCTAGACCGAAATAACCGGAGATTGACCATATGAATACCCTCAACACACAACCCGCCAGGCACTTGGCGAAGATCATTGGCACGTTTGCCCTGGTCCTTCCGTTGGCAGGTTTCGGAAACCAGGAAATCGACGAAACTCTGGACATGCCGGCCGACGGCCTCGTGCAGGTCGAAAACCTCGCTGGCAAGATCGAATTTGAGACCTGGGAGAAATCCGAGGTGCAAATACGGGGCGAAGCCGGGGACACGGTTGAAGAAGTCGAAATCACGTCAACCGCGAAAGGCGTCCAGGTTCGCATTCACAATCGCAAGAACAAGCGAAACACCGATGACACGGACCTGTTCCTCAGGGTTCCGGTTAAAGCCAGCATCGAGGCCGATGGTGTGAGTGCAGATATTTCAGTCGATGGCAGCCGCGGCGGGAACATCATGCTCAACACGGTCAGCGGCGACCTCGAAGTCGATGCCTCGCCGCAGCGCATGGAACTCCATTCCGTCAGCGGAGACGCCGAGTTCGAAGGCGAAGTGGGCCGGTCCACGGTTGAAACCGTCAGCGGAGAAATCACCATTGTCGGTGCCAGTGGCGAAGTCAACCTCAGCACGGTATCCGGTGACGTAACCCTCGAAGCCGGGGCACTGAGCCGGGGCCGTTTCGAATCGGTTTCCGGTGACCTGAACCTGGAGCTTTCACTGGAGGACGGGGGCCGTTTGAGCTGTGATTCCATGAGCGGTGATGTGAACCTGCTCCTGCCGGCCTCGCAACAGGCGGAGTTTACGGCTCAGAGTTACAGCGGTGGTATTACCACCGATTTCGGCAAATCCTCGAGCGTTTCGAAGGGCCCCGGGGTGATGCTGCAGCATCGTGACGGCGACAATGGCGCACAGGTCAGGCTGGAAACCTTCAGCGGAGATATCAGCATCCGGGCTGAATGATCACTAGCCTCCTTTCAACCGGGTGAGCAAATCTTGCCGTGCGGTTTTCAGGAGGGTGTCACGGTCCAGCGAGGCCAGTATCCTGCGCGCGGTTTGCTGCGGTCCTGCATTGCCCCAGGATTTTCCTTTGGAGAACCAGCTTTGGGCCATCTTGCCGGTCAGGTAGGTTGCGTACCATGCCAGGGCGCCCTGTGCGGTAGCGGTCAGGGCCGTGGACAAGCCGGCGCTGGCGGTTTTCAGTGCGCTGGACACCAGGTTCATTCCCCAGTAAGCACCCATCAAGGCTACCAGTTGGGCTGAAATGGTCAGCAGCAGCTTGGACGCCTCCCGGCGAGAAAGCTTGAAACCATAGACTTCGCCAAGGTGGATGACCATGGCGACATCGGTACCCGCCGCGGCCAGCAGATCCGTTACCGGGACGGGATTCAGCGCGACCAGCAGCCCTTTGCCAAGGCAGTAGTTCCGGATAATTTTTTCGGCGACCGATTTACGGGCAGCCACGATCCGGGTCGCGATTTTCTCATCGAGTTCACTGGCAAAAATAGCAGCATTCAACGCGGCCAGCGTTTGCCCTTCATTCTCGAGCAGTGTCCACAAACGCTCCCGGAGAACGGCCGTATCCGGTGCAGCATGGCGACGGGTTTCCGTTTCTTTGCCTGACTCGTCGATCTGGATAACGGTTTCCGGGCGCGGCGCGGCGCTGGCGCCGACGATGCGCTGTGCCGGTAACAGGTCCTGGCAGCGATCTTCAAGCCGCTGCAGCAACGCTTCCAATTCTGTGCGCGTGTAACGGTCGGATTTGTTCAGCACGAGCATCACGGTACGCTGGGACCTGCAAAGTTGCTCCAGCGCCCGGAACTCCGAATCCGTGAGGTCGCCCTCACAGAGCATCAGTGTTATGTCCGCTTTGTGGCTGATGCTGCGGGCCAGCATCTCCCTTTCTTCGCCGTCGAGTTCATCGATACCGGGCGTGTCGATCAGCACGACATGGCCGTCACGAAGGGTGCGCCAATTCTCACGGTCTTCATCTTTGGTTTCACCGTGCAGGGGGCTGGTGCTGAAGGCGTCGCGATCGAGCAGTGCGTTCAACAGCGACGATTTACCCACACCCACGCGGCCGAAAGCGGCGATGTGAATTTCCCCATTCAGAAGCTTATCTGAAATCGATGAAATTTCCTCGAACTCGGCAGACAGTTCAGCCCGGACCGATGAAGGAATTTGGGTATCCTCGATCAGCTCCCTGATATTGCGGTTGGCTTCAAGCAGGTGCTGTTCGGGATTAACTTTTGTCGTTGTCTTTTCGCGAAACAGCAAGTTTCGCAAATTGGACCGCACCTGATTCCAGATGGTCATGCAAGAGATCCTCGAAAGCTTCTGCTGCGGGATAGGGCCTGAGTTCACCTCGGCTGGCCAAGGTCCTGGCGGCGGCTTTGCCCAGACTGTCGAAAATCATGCCATAGGCCACGGCATGAATCACACCCCCTGAAATGGTTCCGATCCCGGGAAATGCCTTGAACGCATTTCCCGCAATGGCCAGAGTAAGGGCCGTCATGTTTTTGACCTTGCCGCCAGCCAGTTTCAGGAAGGACTCAATTTCGATTTCTTTAACCGGTACGTCGTACAGCCTGGATAATTCCCGAATCAGGCGCGTGGCCAGCACGCCCTGGATTACCAGGTCGGAGCCGGGAGTGACGGCGGCCAGGGCGCCCACCACTGCGCGGCGCGAATATTTGTTGACCAGTTCGTCCGCCTTTTCCTCACGATGACGGTCTCGTGCGGCGCCCAGTTTTTCACTTGCCAGGGTGAGCACGGCAGTTTCCCGTAGTGATTCCATCAGCTCCCGGTCCCGGTCCAGGTGTTTTTGCACTGCCCTGCGCAGCGGCGCTATGTCCGCTGACCGTTCCCGCGTGCTTCTTTCCTCTATATCTTCACCCAGCAGGCGAATGACTTCTTCTTTACCACCCGTGCTGATGGCCACGACATCAGGCCGGTCCAGCCCGGTTTTCCGGCTGATCGCATCCAGCAGCATGTTTTGTTCATGTTCTGAATAGCGATCGGACTTGTTGAGCGCCAGCACCACGGGCTTGTTCATGTCCAGCAGGAACCGGAGCTGACCTGCCTGGCTGCTGGTCAGGTCGCTGTCACACAGGAAAATCACCAGGTGCGCCCTGCGGGTTTCCTCCAGGGCGGGCGTGTCGTCCTGGAGGTTGAAGCCGGGCAGATCGGCAATCACCACCTGGTCACCTGATGGAGCCTGCCACGAATAGTGGCGGATGTCGGTTGTCGTACCGGCCCGTGGGTCGGATTCCACATCCGATTCGGGCAGCAGGGCTTTTACCAGGCTGCTCTTGCCGCTGCTGACTTCGCCGTATACGGCAATAAAGACTTCTCCACTGCCCCGCCGCCGCCGTTGCTCCCTGATTTCCTCGAGCGCGTCGCTTACATCGACTCCCTGGCGTGCGGATTCCAGCAGATCGTCCTGCAATGACTGCCCGCTCAACTCGGGTTCGGCTTCCGGCTTTTTCTTCCTGGCCGGGCGGAACCAGTTCCAGAACAGGATGAGCGTCATCAGCGGCAAACCGACCAGGATAAACGCGTAGCCGACCTGAACCCACAGCGGTGCATCCTTGAGGTAGTGCCAGACGGTCAGCGCGGTCTCCGATGCGATGAGCACCAGGAAAAGCACCAGGAACGCGAGGATCAGGATGGCGATGGAGACAAGCAGGCGTACGGGCATGTACGAGAGAATATCAAGTCCGGGCGGGTAAGGCAGCTATTGTCAGTATTTGTCCGCCGATGTACATTAGTCGGCAATGGGCACCGCGCGCCCCCTGGTCTTCCGGCAGGAAGAATCTCACGCGGTGTACAGGGGTTTTCATGAAGGGGCACAAATTCAACTTTTTTTATCCATCCGGTCCTCGGGATATTCAATCGGCGGAACTGAGCCATGAACTGGGAAACGTACTCAACGGTTTGCTGGGTATGGCCGAGCTGCTGGGCGATACCTGCCTGAACGCAGAGCAAAGCCAGTGGCTGGAGGCTATCGTGCATTCCGGTCAGCAGATGCAGTCTTTGATCCAGTCAGAATGGAATGCGTTACAACAGCGTGCCTCCAACCCGGTGTCACGTCCTGAGCTGGTGGATGGGGTCCGGCTATTGGAACAGGTTCTTACCAGTCATATACCCGCAGCACGGTCAAGCAACAATTGCGTGTACCTGAACATCGAGGCGGAAGTGCCGCGATACTGGGAGTGCGACCCCTGCCTGGTGCGGCAATTACTGGACAATGTGCTGGGAAACGCCCTGAAGTTCACGCGGAGCGGGGATATTCAGGTGGAAGTGCTCACCCGGCCGCTGAAGGGAACGCTTCTCATCTGGATCAGCGATACGGGTCCTGGCTTTGGAGCAAAGCACTGCAAGCTTCCGGGCGTTGCTGAACACGGCAAATCTGCGAACAATGGTGCGGGGCCCGGTAACCAGGGCCTGGGTTTGCCGATCTGTCAACGGATCATCCATGCCCTGGACGGCGAGTTGCGTATCTCCAGCCCTGGCGCTATCGGGACGAAGATAGAAATTGCCTTGCCGGAAATTCTTCGTGACTTTTCAAACCGTCCGCGACTCGAATGTTCGTTATTCCGGCTCATCCAGTGCCGGCTGAGTTTTGACGGCCCGCTACTGCCGGGTGTCCGGAATATGCTGGACCGGCTGGGTGTGGAGTGGACCGGTGGCAACCCGGCCCAGCAGGGTGACTGCCTGATAATCGAGCTCAGCGAACGTTTCAGGGGACCGGGGCGGGGCGACAGGGAGATGCTGATCTGTCCCGTGACTGAGTGCAGCCAGGGGATTGAAGGCAGAACCCTTGCGCTGCCGTTGCTGGAATCTACTCTGGGCCCGTTATTGCTGGAAATGGTCCTGACCTGGCGGACGCGGCTTCTCAGGAGTGATAGCCCGGACTCAGCTCCCGCACAGCGCCAATCAGGGCGGACAGGTGTTCAGGATCCACATCGGGAGTGATGCCGTGGCCCAGGTTGAAAACATGTCCATCACCCTGTCCGAAACTCTCCAGGGTGTAACCGACTTCCCGGCGGATCACGTTTTTGCCGGCCAGGAGGATTGACGGGTCCAGGTTACCTTGCAATGCGACACGGTCGCCGACACGGCGGCGCGCCTCGTCGAGTGTAATCGTCCAGTCCACCCCAAGAGCATCACAGCCAGTGTCTGCCAGCGCCTCCAGTTGCGTATTGCAGCCCTTGCTGAACAGGATAACCGGTACTTTTCTGCCTTCGCTCTCGCGCTTCAGCCCGGATACGATCTGGGCCATGTAATGCAGTGAAAATTCTTTGTAAGCCTGTGAAGACAGGGCGCCGCCCCAGGTATCGAAAATCTGGACCGCCTGGGCGCCGCTCTCGATTTGAGCATTGAGGTAGTCCGTGACCGTGCCGGCGAGCTTTTCGAGCAGCATGTGCGCCATTTGCGGGTCCTGGTAAATCAGTTTCTTGGCCTTGCTGAAGGTTTTGCTGGATCCTCCTTCGATCATGTAGGTGGCCAGGGTCCAAGGACTGCCGCTGAACCCTATCAAGGGAACTTTGCCACCCAGTTCCCGGCGTGTGAGCGCAACCGCATCCATCACGTATCCCAAAGATTCGTCGATCTGTGGCCGGGGCAGGTTCCTGATATCGTCCGCTGAGCGGATCGGGTGCTCAAATTTCGGGCCTTCGCCGGTGACGAAGAAAAGTTTCAGGCCCATGGCGTCGGGAATGGTCAGGATATCGGAAAAAATAATGGCAGCATCCAGATCGTATCTGCGTAACGGCTGCAGGGTGACTTCACATGCCAGTTCGGGTGACTGGCAAAGGTTCATGAAACTGCCGGCTTCGGCCCGTGTTTTGAGGTATTCGGGCAGGTAACGCCCTGCCTGTCGCATGATCCACACCGGCGTGCGGTCAACCGGCTGGCGTAACAGCGCTTTCAGCAGGGTATCGTTTTTCAGTTCCATTTCTTTTCTACTCCTTGGCGCTGGTCCGCTGATGGCCCAGACTCAGTTGCAATATTCGAATGATTTCTTCCAGGGTGCTCTCGTCATCAACCACCGCGTTTCCGATCGACCTGAGCAGCACCAGTCTCAAGCCCGAAGCAATGGCTTTTTTATCCAGGCTGAGGGCTTCCAGCAAGCCGTCCATCGAGGTGTTCGGGGGCAAGCTGACAGGCAGTTCGAATTGTTCCAGCAAGGATGAAATCCGGTCAGCGGCGCCTGCATCGCAAAGGCCCCTGGATTCGCTGAGTTTAGCGGCGATCACCATACCGATCGAAACGGCCTCCCCATGCAGGAATTCTGAATAGTCGGTTTCCGCCTCGAGGGCGTGGCCGAAGCTGTGGCCAAAATTGAGCAGGGCCCTGACACCGGCTTCTTTTTCATCAGCAGCCACTACTTCGGCCTTGTTCGATACCGATCGGTGGATCAGGTCATCGAGCGCCCCGATTTCGCGCTGGCTGATTGCAGCAGCGTTATTCTCCAGCCAGTCGAAGAAAGACCGGTCGCGGATTGCGCCATACTTGACCACTTCGGCGAGCCCTGCCCGGTATTCTCTCTCCGGCAAAGTCTCGAGGGTTCCCGAATCAATCATCACGGCGGCGGGCTGGTGAAATGCGCCTACGAGGTTTTTGCCCTTCTCGTGATTGAACCCCGTTTTGCCGCCGACCGATGCGTCTACCTGCGCCAGGAGCGTTGTGGGCACCTGCAGGAAACGAACGCCACGCATGTAACTGGCCGCGGCATAACCGCTGATGTCTCCGACGACGCCTCCGCCCAGCGCAATGACGTTCACATCACGCCGGGCCTGCATGTTCACTAATTTGTCGATGATCCCATACCAGGTGTCACAGGTTTTGTAGGGTTCGCCGTCCGGAATAATGTGGATTTCCGCTTGCCTGCTTTCGAGGCCCGATACCAGGGGTTCGAGATAGAGTGGTGCGACCACATCGTTGCTGACGATGAGCGTCTTGCCGCTGCCGAGATGAGCCTGCCAGAGCGATGAATCAGACAGCAGCCCGGGACCGAGGTAAACGGGGTACGCACTGGACGCCAGTTGGACTTCAATGGTTTTCATGATTCGGCATCAACTATTCGGTATGACTGTATGGCTTTGTACAGAGCCCGGCTGGCCGCGTCCAGGCTCCTGTTCCGCGCAGGAAACGTCAGGTCGGCCAGCTGTTCGTACAAAGGATTTCTTTCCTCTGCCAGGCGCGCCAGTTTCTCCTCACGGTTCGCGGATTGCAACAGCGGCCTCGATTTATCGTGACTCAGGCGCCTCAGTTGCTGTCCAACCGAGGTTCTTAGATAGACCACCAGGCCGCTGTCCCTGAGCAATTCGCGGTTTTCTTCGCGGACTACCGTTCCGCCACCCGTAGCCAAAAGTATGTTTTGTCTTGCCACCAGCTTTTTCAGCATTGCGGTCTCGCGCTTGCGGAACCCTTCTTCGCCTTCCAGGTCGAAAATCAGGCCAACGCTGGCGCCTGTCTGCTTTTCCAATTCCTGGTCGTTATCCAGGAATTCCAGGCCCATCATTTTGGCCAGGCGCTGCCCGATCGAAGTTTTACCGGAACCCATGGGGCCGATTAGGTAAACATTGGTAAAGGGCTTATCCATGGCTGCCCAGGTAGCGTGCAACCGGACACGACATTGGGTAATATTGCCCGGATTCCGGAACCGCCATTTGGCAACGACTCATGATCCGATTTTTTGTATTGTTCACGGTATTACTGGTTGGACTTTTCACGCTGGAGATTCTACAGCCGGCGGAAAAGTACGTCATCCTGCCATTTACATCTTTTATCGCTGATGTGAGCGTATGGATCATCCAGGCTTTCGATGACAACGTCAGGTCCGTTTCGAATGTAATACTCAATAAAACCACGGGATTCGGTGTGCGAATCGAGCGGGGCTGCAACGGGGTTGAAGCGATGATCATCCTGTTCGCCGCCATCTTTGCGTTCCCGGCGCCATTAAAGAATAAGCTGATCGGATTTACCATCGGCTTCTTTGCCATCCAGGGGTTGAACCTGGTGCGTATTGTTTCACTGTTTTACCTCGGGCAGTGGAACCAGGTGGCCTTTGAGTGGTTCCACCTTTACCTTTGGCAGGCCCTGATCATCCTGGATGCCCTTGTTGTCTGGCTTATCTGGCTACGCACGCTGCCCCAGGCGAAAGCACGCCGGGCGCAGTTGGCGGAAGCAGCCGGAGAATAACCGGATGACGCTTTCCGGCGAAATCATCAGGGAATTCAACAAGGCCTATAAAAAGGCCCGGGTTTCAGGTGAACCTGAACCTACGGCAATGATCCTCGCGACCAGTGACGGTAAGGGCCTGGTCACTTCGAGGACCGTGTTGCTCAAAGCGCTCGATGAAGACGGATTTGTGTTTTTCACCAATACGCAAAGCCTGAAAGGCCGGCAAATGCGCGAGTGCCCGCGGGCGTCCGCGACTTTTCTCTGGAAGGCCAGTGGCTGCCAGGTGCAGTTGGTGGGCACCGTACAACAGGTCAGCGACGAGGCAGCCGATGCGTATTTTTCAACGCGAGACCGGGGCAGCCAGATCGGAGCCTGGGCTTCTCACCAGTCACAACCACTCGACAGCAGGGAAACGCTTCTGCAAAGGGTAAAAGAGCTGGAACAGCGGTACGAAGGGGTTGAAGTGCCCAGACCACCACACTGGACCGGCTTCGTGCTCAGTCCCGAAACGGTCGAATTCTGGACCCAAAGAGAATTCCGGCTGCATGACCGGTTTCTCTGGTCCCAACAAGACGGACAATGGACGAGACAGCGGCTGAACCCATGACCTGCAGAATCGAAGTGTCGACACCAGGCCGTGGATTCACCGAGATCACCAGCGAGTTGCGGCAGTCGTTGAGGGCAAGCGGTGTGCAAACAGGCCTGTTGCACGTTTTCATCCGGCATACCAGCGCCTCCCTGCTGTTGACGGAAAACGCTGATCCCGATGTGCGGCACGATCTCGAAACTTTCATCAGCCGCCTGGCGCCGGACGGCGATCCTGCCCACATCCACAGCGCCGAAGGCCCGGA
>JARFQZ010000346.1 GCA_029287515.1 Lysobacterales bacterium | reverse complement strand
TTTCCGGGCAGGACCGACTCAGGATCAGTTGGGGACCACGGGCCTCAGTGCTTATTTCCTTGAGGATGGCACGCACCCGATCATTCACCCGGAAGGTCTCTCGCCCCACCAGCTGGTCGCGGGGGAGCAGGCCTTCAGCGTTATTGCCAAGATCCACAATGACGTTGTCGCGGGTCACCTTCTTGACCGTTCCCGCCACTAATTCACCCACCCGGTCCATGTACAGCTCGACGACCTGGGCGCGTTCGGCATCACGTACCCGCTGCACGATGACCTGCTTGGCAGTCTGGGCGGCGATCCGGCCAAAGTCCGCATTTTCCATCGGCTCCTCGATGAAACCTCCCACTTCGATCTCCGGGTCGATTTCCCTGGCGGCAGCCAGGAACAGCTGGGCGTCTTCGAACTCCATTTCCTCGTCGTCCTCGATCACCTCCCAACGCCGGAAGGTCTCGTACTCACCAGTGCTCCTGTCAATAGCGACACGAACATCTCGCTCCTCTTCACTGAGTTTGCGGGCGGCCGACGCCAGCGCCGCTTCGAGCGCGCCGAAAATCACGTCTTTCCCAACACCTTTCTCGTTGGAAACAGCATCCACAACCAGCAGGATTTCTTTGCTCATCGTGCTTCTTCTCTCTTTGAAAATAAATTGTCATAATCAGGAACAAGCCTGGCCTTGGCGATATTGCCAGGGTCCAGTAATACTTCTGAACCGTCCTGCTCGAGTTTGATCCGCCCGTCTTCTACGCCAAGAATTTCACCTTTGAACTTTCTGCGGCCTTCCTGCGGGGCAAACAGGGAGATCTTTGCATTTTCACCCGTGAACTGCTCGAAATGCTCGAGTGTAAACAGAGGCCTGTCCAATCCCGGAGACGAAATTTCCAGGTTGTAATGCCCTGGTATGGGGTCCTCCACATCCAGTAATGCGGCGACTTCCCGGCTCACTTTCTCGCAATCCTGGACTGCGATACCTTCATCCTTGTCTATGTAAACGACAAGAACCGGATTCTTGGGATTGCTGCCATGTTCGAGACCAACAAATTCGTAGCCCAGGTCTTCAACCAGCGGCTGCAACAGGTTTGTCAGTTTGACAGATCTCAATCTCTTCTCCGTTAATCACCGGCCTGCGAACAGCCGGACACAAAAAAAGGGCTCGCTGGCCCCTCGTCATAGGAGTCCCGGTCAAACCGGGCTCCAGTCACGTTCCCACAAAAAAGGCCCCTGCTGGGGCCTTTTCAATAGAACGTGGTAGCGGGGGCAGGATTCGAACCTGCGACCTTCGGGTTATGAGCCCGACGAGCTGCCAGACTGCTCCACCCCGCATCAGCAGGTGGGGAATGATATAGATTCCCCGGAACTAATTCAAGCCCCAAATGAAGCCATGCAGACCGCAATCAACGAGCTTGAAAATATACCCAGTCCAATCATCATTATACCATTGAGTGAAATGGCTGCCCTGAAATCGACCGGCGCGTTGATTTCAGACTCGGTAACCGGTTCATCGAAGTACATGAGCTTGACGATACGCAGGTAGTAAAAAGCACCCACCACCGAAAAAACGACGGCCAGGATGGCCAGCCAGACCAACCCGGTTTCCAGCGCGGCCGCGATCACCAGCCACTTGGCGAAGAAGCCAACGAATACAGGCACACCCGCCATGGAGAACATCACCATGGCCATTACGGCGGCATACCAGCTGTTGCGTTGGTTAAGTCCTTTGAAATCGTCGATTTTCTCCGCTTCCACACCCCTGGCGGACAGCAGGATAACCATGCCGAAAGCTGCCGCGGACATCATCGAATAAACAATCACGTAGAACATGCCGGCGCCGAAGCCGGAAGCCGTTCCGGGCAGCAGGCCCATCAGCACGAAGCCCATGTGCGAGATGGTGGAGTACGCCAGCATGCGCTTGATATTGGTTTGCGCAATAGCCGCCAGGTTACCCAGCACGATTGAAAGGGCCGCCAGGATACTGATCATCTGCGACCAGTCCGTGTGCAGTTCGCCCAGGCCGGTCTGGAGCAGGCGGAAAGCCATCGCAAAGGCTGCCATCTTGGGCACCGAGGCGATGAAAAGCGTGATGGCGACCGGCGCACCCTGGTAAACGTCGGGAATCCACATGTGAAACGGCACGACACCCAGTTTGAAAGCCAGCCCCACCACCAGGAATACCAGGCCGAAAACCAGCAGGTAATTGTCTCCTGACAGGTTTCCGACAGCTGCAGCGACCTCCTGCAGATCCAGGCTGCCGGTAGCGCCGTAGATCATCGACATACCATACAGCAGCATGCCGGAAGCCATCGACCCGAGGACGAAGTACTTCATGGCTGCCTCTGAACCCATTTTCGATTCACGATCATAGGCCACCAGGGTGTAGGAAGACAGGGCCAGCAGTTCGAGACCGAGATAGACCATGACCAGGTTGTTCGCGGAAATCAGCAGCATGATGCCGAGCAAGGCTTCCAGCGTCAGCGTGTAGAAATCCGAACGAAACATGCGGAATTCGCGCAGGCAGAACTTGGCATAGATGAATACGATGGCCAAAACCAAATAGCTGAACAGCTTGAGCACGTCGCCCATCTGGTCGCGAATGAAGGTACCGTTGAAGGCCAGCGCTGAGTTGGTACCATCGATGCCGAAATCTCCGCGCAGGGTTATGATCGCGGCAAAAATCAGCGTGACCATACCGAGCAGGTGGACGATCCCGCGCCGTTCTTCCTTAATGTACAGGTCGACGATCAGGATCACGCAGGTCATGGTCAGGATCCAGAGTTCGGGAGCAATGAGTAAGAAATCCATGCGAGTCATATCATTACCCCCCTGCGAGGACGAACTTCGGTTGTTGAATGTGCTGCAGCAGCGAATCCACCGATGCGTGCATCAGGTCCACTAACGGCGCCGGCCACAGGCCAACCAGCAACACAGCCACGGCCAGAGTGCCGAGCACGAAGGCTTCGCGTGCGTTGATGTCTTCCAGGTTGGCGACATCGTTGTTGGCAACCTCTCCAAATATCACCCGCTTGACCAGCCACAGGCTGTAAGCGGCGCCGAGAATCAGCGTGACCGCTGCAAGGAAGGCGTACCAGAAATTGGCCTGGAATGCCGCCAGGATCACCATGAACTCACCAACGAAACCACTGGTTCCGGGCAGCCCGGAATTCGCCATGAAGAACAACACCGCCAGTGCCGCGAACCACGGCATGGTGTTGGCCACCCCGCCATAATCCGCAATCATCCTGCTGTGCAGGCGGTCATAGAGCACACCGACGCAGAGGAAGAGCGCGCCCGAGACGAAACCGTGAGATATCATCTGCACCATGGCGCCTTCGACGCCCAGCGCGGCGCCGCGCCCGCTCTCGGTGTTCTGAAACACCGCAAATGCGATAAACATGCCCAGCGTGACGAACCCCATATGGGAAATCGACGAGTAGGCAATCAGCTTCTTCATGTCCTGCTGCACGAGTGCGACAAAGCCGATATAGACCACCGCGATCAGCGACAGGGCGATGATAAGCCAGTCAAGTGCAGCCGACGCATCCGGGGTCACCGGCAGGCTGAAACGGATAAAACCATAACCGCCGATCTTCAACATGATCGCGGCCAGCACCACCGAACCGCCGGTCGGCGCTTCAACATGAGCATCGGGCAACCAGGTATGTACCGGCCACATGGGAATCTTCACTGAGAAAGCCGCCAGGAATCCCAGGAACAGCCACTTCTGAACTTCAAGTGTCAGCGGGAACTGGTGCCACTCCAGGATCGACCAGGTTCCTGACTGGATGTAAAGGTAGATCAGGCCAACCAGCATGAACACGGAACCAAGGAAGGTATACAGGAAGAACTTGATCGTGGCGTATACCTTTCGCGGTCCGCCCCACATACCGATCACAAGGAACATCGGGATCAGCATGGCTTCGAAGAACACGTAGAACAGCATGGCGTCCAGCGCTGAGAATACGCCGACCATCAGCCCTTCCATAATCAGGAAGGAGGCCATGTACTGATTGACTTTTTGCTGGATGCTCTCCCAGCCTGCAATAACCACCAGCACGCCGAAAAAGGTAGTCAGCAGGATCAGCGGAACGGAAAAACCATCCACACCCAGGTTGTAATAGATATCGAAGGTTTCGATCCAGGGTTTGACCTCGGTGAACTGCATCGCAGCGGTGGACGTATCGAATGCCGTGAACAGTGAAATGCTCAAAACAAAGGTCAATCCGGAAACGGCCAGGGCCAACAGGCGCGCCATGGCGGCTCGCTGCTCACCGACCGCGACAACCACCAGACCACCGATAATCGGCAGCCAGATCAGTACGCTCAGAATGGGCCAGTTAGATTCCATTATTGTTTTCGCCCCTCTACCACATTACCCAGATTGCGATCATGCCGATCAGACCGACAATCATCGCGAAGGCATATTGGAACAGGTATCCGCTCTGCCACAGGCGAACCCTGCCGGCCAGGTTACCCACCAGGCGTGCCGAACCATTGACCAGCCCGCCGTCGATCAGACCGGCATCGGCTTTTTTCCACAAAAAATTTCCGATGTTGACGGTCTTGCTTATGAACATTTTCTGATAAAGCTCGTCGATGAAAAACTTGTTTTCAAGCAAGCGGTGCAGCCTCGGCATACGTTGCTGAAGCTGATCAGCCACCGTTGGCCTGAACTGGTAAATAAAGGTGGCAAGCGCGAAACCGGTAAGCATCAGCCAGAAAGGCGCTGTCTGCAAGGCATGGGTCGCCATGCCGACCGGACCCGTGAAGTGCTCGCCGACGACCGCCAGCGTATCGTTCTGCGGCAAAACCAGGATGGCGTCAGACAGCCAGCCTCCAAACAGCACCGGTTGAATCGTCATGTACCCGATGATGATTGACGGGATCGCCAGCAGGATCAACGGAACGGTCACCACCAACGGCGACTCATGCGGTGCATGCTGCAATATGCCGTCCGGGGGGTGATCCCCGGCACCCACGTCCACGCTGTAACGCGGTTGGCCGTGAAATGTCAGGTACAGCAGGCGGAAACTGTAGAAAGAGGTGATCAGCACGCCGATCAACACGGCCCAGTAAGCAACATCGGAGCCGAACCGGGTTGATGCGTGAACCGCCTCGATGATTCCATCCTTTGAATAGAAGCCGGACATGAAGGGGAAGCCGATCAACGCCAGCGTTCCGATCCAGGCAGTGATCCAGGTGACCGGCATCTGTTTTCTTAAACCGCCCATGTAACGCATGTCCTGCTGGTGATGCAGGGCGATGATGACAGAGCCCGCGCCCAGGAACAGGAGGGCCTTGAAAAAAGCGTGGGTCATCAAGTGGAAAATAGCCGCCGAGTAAGCAGAAACACCCAGCGCAACCGTCATGTAACCCAGCTGCGAAAGGGTCGAGTAAGCAATCACGCGCTTGATGTCGTTCTGGACCAGCCCGACCAGGCCCATTGTCAGGGCCGTAACGGCGCCGATCAGCATGACGAAACTCAGGGCGGCATCGCTCAGTTCGAACAGGGGGGACATCCTCGCCACCATGAAGATACCGGCGGTCACCATCGTGGCCGCATGGATCAGTGCCGAGATCGGAGTGGGGCCTTCCATTGAATCGGGCAGCCACACGTGCAACGGCGCCTGCGCGGATTTACCCATCGCACCGATGAACAGGCAGATGCAGATGACGGTTATCCACTGCCACTCGAAACCGGGAACGATACTGACGGTTTCCCCGACGATGGAGTCTGCACCGGCGAAGACCGACGCGTAATCCAGCGAACCGAAGCAGTACAATACAGCCGCCAGGCCCAACAGGAATCCGAAATCACCCACCCTGTTGACCAGGAAAGCCTTCAAGCCTGCGGCGATGGCGGATTCGCGCTTGAACCAGAAACCGATCAGCAGGTACGAAACCAGTCCGACCGCTTCCCAGCCGAAGAACAATTGCAGGAAGTTGTTGGACATCACCAGCATCAGCATGGAAAACGTGAACAGGGCGATGTAGGAGAAAAATCGCTGGTAACCCGGGTCATCCGCCATGTAACCGATGGTGTAGATATGGACCATCAACGAGACAAAGGTGACGACCGTCATCATCAGAACGCTGAGATGATCGATCAGGAAACCGATTTCAAAGCGGATACCGTCTGACACCATCCAGGTATAAATGCTCAGGTTCTGCGTGCCCAGGTTGTCGAACATCTGCATGTACAACACCCAGGCGGAAAGGAAAAATGACACCGCTACGCCCAGGATGGTGACCCAGTGCGCGCCGGCTCTGCCAACCTGGTTTCTGAAAAGGCCAGCCACAACTGCAGCTGCCAGTGGTAGCAGGGGGATCAAGACCAAAATCGTTTTCAAAGACATGTCAGCCCTTCAGGTCGTCCAGTTCGGTCACGTTGATGGTCTGGCGGTTACGGAAAAGCACCACGAGGATGGCCAGGCCAATTGCAGCCTCTGCGGCAGCGACGGTCAGGATGAAAAACACGAATACCTGGCCATCGACGTTACCGAGAAAACGTGAAAAAGCGACGAAGTTCATGTTCACCGCCAATAACATCAATTCAATGCACATCAGCAGGATGATCACGTTCTTGCGGTTCAGGAATATTCCGGCGACGCTGAGGCTGAAAAGCATCGCGCCGAGTGTCAGGAAATGGGTCAGTGTCAGCATGGTTTTTCCTCAGCTATCCTGGCGGGAATCCGGTTTCATCTTCACCAGGCGGATCCGCTCGTCGCGGCGGACCCTGACCTGCAATGATGGATTCTGACGGTGCACGGCGGGGCGTTGTCTCAGCGTAAGGGCCACTGCCGCAATGATCGCCACCAGCAAAATGACTCCGGCAACTTCGAACGGCAACAGGTACTGGGTGAACAACACTTCGCCAACTTCCTTGGTATTGCTGTAGCCCTGGGGATTCGGCGCAGGCAAGGGATAGGAACCCGCTTCGAAGCGGCCCTTGGACCACACCACCATGAGCAACTCGCCCGCCATCAGCAGGGCGACGATAATCCCTGCGGGCAGATAGCGAACAAAGCCTTCCTTCAATGGATCCACGTTGATATCCAGCATCATGACGACGAACAGGAACAACACCATGACCGCCCCCACGTAAACGAGAATCAGGATGATCGCCAGGAATTCAACTTCAAGCAGCATCCACACAGCCGCAGCACTGAAAAACGTCAGCACCAGGAATAAAGCGGCATAGACCGGGTTTCGCACGGTGATAACCATCACGGCGGCGCCCAGCATCACCAGCGAGAATGCGTAGAAAACAATTTCAAAGATAGGCATCGATTCTGCTCCGCTTAACGATACGCTGCGTCCTGCCGGCGGTTCTCGGCGATGCTTTCCTCAAAGCGATCACCGATTGCCAGCAGTTTTTCCTTGGTCATGATGTGCTCACCGCGATTTTCAAAGTGGTACTCCTGCACATCGGTTTCGACGATTGAATCCACCGGGCAGGACTCTTCGCAAAAACCGCAATAAATACATTTAAACAGGTCGATGTCGTAGCGCGTCGTCCGTCTCGTGCCATCTTCCCGCTGGGTGGAATCAATTGTGATTGCCAGGGCCGGGCAGACCGCTTCGCACAGTTTGCAGGCGATGCAACGCTCCTCGCCATTGGGGTAACGGCGCAACGCGTGCAAACCCCTGAACCGGTTGGACATGGGCGTCTTTTCTTCCGGGTAATTGATGGTGAATTTCGGCCGGAAAAAATACCTGAGGGTGACCATCAGCCCCTGGCCGAGTTCGATCAACAGCAAGCTTTTGAGATATCGCGTGACTGCGTTCATGCTCAACTACCCCTCACTATCAAGCCGAAAACCGAAATGACCGCGGCAAACATGACCCAGAAAATAGTGATGGGCACAAACACCTTCCAGCCCAACCGCATGATCTGGTCGTAGCGGTAGCGCGGAAAAGTCGCTCTGACCCAAAGAAATATGAACATGAAGACGACGGTCTTCGACAGGAACCAGAAAATGCTTCCCTCGCCCAGGAAGGTATCGCCAATGACCGGGATACCCTCGAACGGAGATAGCCAGCCGCCGGTGAACATCAGCGCTGTCAGGGCCGAGATCAGGATCATGTTCGCGTACTCAGCCAGGAAAAACACGGCAAATCCGGAGCCGGCATATTCCACGTGAAAGCCGGCAACGATCTCGGATTCGCCCTCGGCCACGTCAAAGGGCGCACGGTTGGTTTCCGCCAGACCTGAAATGATGAAAATGACGAACAGCGGAAGCAACGGCAACCAGAACCAGTCCAGCACGCCACCCTGCTGGGCGAGCACGATTTCCCTCAGATTCAGCGTTCCTGCCAGGATCAACACGCCGATCAGGGCAAAACCCATCGCGATTTCGTACGAAACCATCTGGGCAGTTGAGCGCAGGGCGCCGAGAAATGCGTATTTGGAATTTGAAGCCCAGCCCGCGATGATCAGGCCGTACACGCCCAGTGAAGACATGGCCAGCAGGTACAAAAGGCCGGCATTGATATCCGCCAGTACCATCCAGTCATCGAACGGAATCACTGCCCACGCGGCAAACGCCGGTCCGAGCGTTACCACCGGGGCGAGCAGGAACAGGAATTTGTTCGCATTTTCCGGCAGAACGATCTCTTTCAGCAGCAGCTTGAAAACGTCAGCAAACGGTTGCGCGAGCCCCAGTGGGCCGATGCGGTTCGGGCCCCTTCGGATTTGCATGTAACCGATCACCTTGCGTTCAAAATAGGTGTAATAAGCCACCGCAAGAATCAGGGGCACCACGATCGCCACGATTTTCAGTATCAGTATGACCATGTAGATCAACTGGTCCATCCAGGTGTCAGGCATCAGGCCACCTCCACGATTACAGGTGCATAGGCGGGTCCCAGGTCTGAGGCGGCACCGGTTGCCGCTCGCAACCAGACTCCGCCAACCGGGACGCGCTCACTGATTTTCACTTCCAGTTCCGCCTGTCTGTCGCCCTGGCGGACCCGAGCCCGGTCGCCATTGCCAAGATCCAGCCGTGCAGCGTCTTCCGGATTGAGGCCGACAAACAGGTTTTCTGCCTGGGCGGTTTCCTGCAGCGGTTCAGACCGACGGCACAGCGCATCGATCGAATACATTGGCAATTCACCAATCCTGTACAGCCCGTCCCACGGCTCCGTACTGCGAAGTGTCGACTCTCCGGCAGATGCCTCGGCATTGTCGATTTGCGCCCGGGCATCGCTCAAGACGTCGTCAACGCTGAATTGCCCGAAGCCATCCAGGCCCAGGCTGGTGCCGATCAGGCGCAGAATTTTCCAGCCAGGACGCGCCTCACCACTGGCTCGCCCCGCCGCCTTGAAACCGGCGAGAGAACCATCAAGGTTAACCAGCGTGCCTTCCGACTCGGCCAGAGGCGCGAGTGGCAGCAGCACATCGGCCGTTTGTCTGAGGCTGTCCGCTGCGTGGCTGACAACCGCAATGACGTTTTCAGCCTGCTTCAGGGCGCTCATGGCGGCGGCCGGATTATCAATGTCCAGGTCCGGTTCCACTCCCCACAGCAAGTAAGTTCGCCTGGGATTGGCCATCATGTTCACAGCGTTCATGCCTGCGTCGCAAATCGCGCCTCCCGGCCCCCTGCCAGGGACTGCACCGGCCTGCCAGGCGCCTGCTGAATTGGCCCCGGGCGCCAGTATGTTGAGCGCTGAACCGGTCGCCGAGGCAACGTAAGCCGCCAGGGCGCGCAGCGATGCGGCTTCCGGGTGGCTCAAGGCGGCCTGTCCCAACATGACCACGCCGCTCTCCGCGTCGCGC
>JARFQZ010000225.1 GCA_029287515.1 Lysobacterales bacterium | reverse complement strand
AGTCCGGCGCCGGGATATTGTCAATAACAATGTCCGCCAATTGCAGGACCAGCCACGCGGTGACTGTGTAGGCAATGCCTACCCTTACTACGTTCCTTCGTTTGAGTTCTTCAAAAAAGGACAAGGCGTTTCCCCGTTTTGATTTTCGCAACCCGACCGTCTGGCGAATCAGTGCACTATCTTACATAAATAAGGCAAATGACGTTAATTGGGCCGATTCAGAATCCATGCGCTGCACAATCGATCGGTGCGAAATGGGTGAATTTCCATTTTCCATCGATCACATCGGCCAGGTACCAGGCGCATGAATAGTCGTCTTCACGGTTGCTGTAGTGATCGACCCAGCGGGTTGTAAATGATGCCGTGGAATCGTTGATGCGGTTGATTCGGATATCGGGTACTTTAGAACCAGTCCAGCCTTCCCCCCGCCAATCTTCCATGGCTTCCCCGATCCACTTGTCCGCCTGCATGCGTTGTGGCTCGCCATCGGCAGAGTGATACCAGATTTCAGAGTGGTAGTGAGAAAGAATCTCTTCTTTCTTGTCCCAGGAATTGTCATGCCAGAGAGGGCCGTAGCTCTCTGCGTACCATTTTTCAGGGTCACTGACTCCAGCAGGTCCGGCATGGGTCACAGTCGAAATCATTGAAAACCCAACAACAGTTAAAACGCAGATAGCTGGTACAGACCAATTACGTATCACCATTACATTGCTCCCTACTCTGGTCTAAAGTCGTGGTACTTCCAATTGGCAGTATTGTATACGCGCGCCACGCTGCCGGTTGTAACCAGCAATTGGCTGCCATCCAGGCTGAATTTGGCGTTGCAGCTATAGTCACCTGAAGGATTGATCTTTTTAATCGCTTTGCCGGATTCCACATCGATAATCCGGATCACTTCCTTGGTAATGCCGGGATATATGTCCACCAAAAACCTGCCATCCCGGGTGATTGCCGTGCTTCGGCCACACCATGCTCTCTCTGCGGTGTGCACCGGCTTGCTGGCCACTTGGGCGGTTGCCTCACCCATTGCCAGCACCAGGTCCGGAGTGCCGGTAAAGGCGGCTATTGGTATGAGTAATACAGTCAGTGCGCCCAGGGCAGTGGCTCCTGCCACCCGCACTGCGACCTGGCTGTCGATCTGGCCTTTGAGGTCCGGGTCTTCAAGTGCCTCCATTTCGGTATCGGTGTAAAAAGCCCAGA
Organism: Lysobacterales bacterium; assembly: GCA_029287515.1. GTDB lineage: Bacteria > Pseudomonadota > Gammaproteobacteria > Xanthomonadales > SZUA-36 > JAHEFT01. The sequence goes on along the minus strand of JARFQZ010000225.1, from coordinate 2,658 downwards.
AAGCCAGGTCGGCGCCCGAGACCAACAAGCGGTTGTCACCAAACCGGGCCAGTTCATTGACGAACCCTTCGGTGGGTAACTCAGCCACGAGGTCTCCGCTCGCAAGCTCGCGAATCAGCACACCGCTGCCATCACCGGCTGCTCCCAGGAACTGGCCGTCGTCACTGAACAATAGATCAGCAGGAACATGGTTGAAGCCAGGAACGGGGGTTGAGGATCCAAAGCCCGTTGCGGAAATACTGACCAGGTTCACCGGCTGTGGCATGGCGCCGGTGCTGAACGCAAGAGTTTCCGTCGAAGGTGACCAGGCCATTGCTCGCGGAACATGAGCCTTGCTGGGGAATGCAAATCTGTCCAGGTAGCTGTCATCCGCCATGTCGATCAGTACAATACCGCCGGTTATGCCAATCAATAAACGCTGGTTATCGATGAACAACAGACCCTTGGCATTTCCAAACTGCCCGAAACGCCCAGACTCGAGCCTGGTTACAACCTCGCGCGTATTGGTATCAATGACCCAGACAATGTCGCGGTTGGCCAGGGACAGCAGGTTCCCGTCAGGAGAAAATGCCGCTCCGCTGGAGCCATAGCTGAGCGCGAGTTTCTGACGATGTTTGACCGGGTCCGTTTGCTTCGGTGTGTTCGTCTTGCAGGCAAGCAGGGCCGAAACAGCCACCAATGCCATCATCAGCCTTAAATATTTTCCTGGTACGATTAATTTCATCCGTTCTGCCCTTTCCAAACTATAGACGAGGGCAGTGGAAACGTCCTGGTATGGGTTAATATGAGCCCAGTCATGACCAAACAGAAAATTCCAGTACGATCATTCTTCGGGAGGAACCATGCTCGCTGAAAGCCATTTCTATTTTCACAAAGCAGCCGATGTGCTCGGATTGTCCGACCAGGTCCGGACAATTCTGCTGACACCGCACCGAACGGTAAAGGTGGGCATCGCCATTGAGGGGCAGAACGGCGAATTGCAGTCCTACGAGGGCTACCGTGTGCAGCATAACTCAGCTCGCGGACCGATGAAGGGTGGCCTTCGCTTTCACCCGGCTATGGATGAGGACCATGCCGCGGCACTGGCCAACCTGATGACGTGGAAAACGGCGGTAGTGGATGTTCCATATGGAGGAGCCAAGGGCGGTATCAACTGCGACCCCCACGCCCTGTCCGAGCGTGACCTGTTCCAGATAACCGTTCGCTTCGTCGAACAGATGAAGGAAGTCATCGGCCCGAACACGGACATTCCAGCACCCGATGTCAACACCAACGCCAAGGTCATGGGCTGGATCATGCATGAGTATTCGAAGTACGCGGGATTTTCACCCGGAGTGGTGACCGGCAAACCGCTGGACCTTTTCGGCTCGGAAGGACGCGAGGCGGCAACCGGCCGGGGGGTCATGGACGTGTTGGCAGAAGCGCTTCGCGAGAAGGGCCGGACTTTCGACGATGTCACTGTCGCCGTGCAGGGCTTCGGCAACGTTGGCAGTAACGCGGCACGGTTGATCGCAGAAAAGGGCGCCAGCATCGTCGCGGTCGCCGACCACACCGGTGGCGTGTGCCGTGAAGGCGGACTGGACGTTCCCGCCCTGGTCGACTGGACCACCGAGCACGGTGGCGTTAAAGGCTTTCCCGGCGGCGAAGCCTTCGACGGCTCAGATATTATCACCTGGGATTGCGATGTACTGGTGCCTGCAGCCCTTGAAGACGCGATCAACGAAGAAAATGCAGACGACGTCAAGGCCGGCATCATCGTCGAAGGCGCGAACGCACCCACCACACCCGGGGCCCACCAGGTCCTGGTCGAACGTGACGTGCTGGTGGTTCCGGATATCCTGGCGAATGCAGGCGGGGTTACGGTCAGTTACTTTGAATGGGCACAGAACATACAGCGGTTCAGCTGGGACGAAGAGCGGGTCAACCTCGAACTGGATAAAAAGATGGCCAGGGCGTACCGGTCCGTGCGCGAAACAGCAGACCAATACAACATCGACCTGCGAACGGCCGCTTTCGTACTTGCCATCCGCCGTGTCGGCCGGGCTGCACTGTCCAGGGTACATGTGGGGCAGGAGTTGCCGTTTTAGAAAAAGCAAAAAAAGGGGAAAAGATCATGGCGGCTGATGAAGTCGTTGGTCACCAGACCGTAGCAACCGATCGGGCCACCATCTTTCAGTAGCAGGTAAAACCTTGGCAGAGGTTGATTCATCCCCGAAGAATGGCTCATGGCGTCCAGGTAAAACGACTTCGCCAGGCCGGGCCAGGCTGCATGAAAGAACCCGGCCGCTTCGCGCAGACCTCCCGAAAACCGCATTACATTGATGATTTTAAGCATGACGTTTCCTGACCAGATCATATCAGGCAATAACACCCTTTTTCACCTGAGCAAGGTCACTTGAATCGCAACTGTATCTGGCAAGTTTTTGACAGGGAATTTAGAGTAAACAATGCTTTCAACGTCGCACCGGACGTTTTTATTGGGGAGAAAAAAATGAACCAATACCTAAATTCTGTGCTGGCCACAGTCAAAGCGAAAAACCGCGGTGAAGAAGAGTTCCACCAGGCGGTCGAAGAAGTACTGGAAACGCTCGGACCGGTACTGGAAAACCACCCTGAGTACCTGGAGGCAAAAATTGTCGAACGGCTGGTCGAGCCGGA
>JARFQZ010000207.1 GCA_029287515.1 Lysobacterales bacterium | reverse complement strand
AAGAATGGGAAAGGGTGCGGGACGAAGTGACGGGCTTGAGCACATTCAACCCGGGTCACCGCAGCCTGCAAAGAAAACTGGTGGGGAGTGCCAGTGCAGTTGAGCCGGACGGCAACGGACGGATTCAGTTACCGCAGACGCTGCGGCAAGTAGCAGGGCTCGAGAAGAAGGTCGTACTACTTGGAATGGGCACCCGATTCGAGATCTGGAACGAAACCGTTCTGAATCAGAAGCGGGTAGAGGAAGAACGCAGTCTTGACGAAGCTGCATCAGAAGAAATGACCCGTCTTGTTTTGTAGGCGGGGGCAAGACAGCCAGAGGTGTGCAACGGAGTAGATGGGCTAATACCAACACCGGCCGGTTTTACTGGAAGAAGCGGTGGAAGCGCTCAACATCCGGCCCGACGGGAAATATCTCGACGGAACCTTTGGTAGAGGAGGGCATAGCAGGGCGATTTTGGCCTGTTTGTCCGAGGAAGGCTGCTTAATGGCCCTGGACAGGGACCCGGAAGCGATAGCTACCGGGAAGGAACTAGAAAAGGATGATTTTCGATTTTCCATAGTCCAGGGCAACTTTGCAGATTTGGAACGCTACGTCCGTGAATGGGGCGTTGAAGAAGGCCTCGATGGCATTTTGCTTGACCTGGGTGTTTCTTCACCGCAACTGGACGATCCGGGGCGGGGTTTCTCTTTCATGGGGGACGGTCCACTGGATATGCGTATGAACCCATTACAGGGTGTGTCGGCCAAAGAGTGGTTGGCCGAGGCGCCGGAACGGGAATTGACCCGCGTGTTATGGGAGTTCGGAGAGGAGCGCCACGCGCGCAGGATTGCCAGGAACATCGTGATGGCCCGGCAGAAGCAGCGGCTTGAAACAACAGGTCAATTGGCGAGATTGATCGAGAACACAATAGGTCGCCGGGAAAAAAATAAACATCCAGCAACACGATGTTTTCAGGCAATCCGGATTTTTATAAATGATGAACTAGCTCACCTGGCGACAGGACTGGCTACAGCAATAGAGTTGTTGCGCCCGGGAGGAAGGCTGGTAGTAATCAGTTTTCATTCCCTCGAGGACCGCCTGGTCAAGCGGACGATAAAAGAAGCCGCACGACCAGGACAGGTCCGGAAAAACATACCGCAACATCCCGATCTGAAGCCGATATTGAAGCCGATTGGAAGAGCCATCAAAGCCTCGGAAACCGAACTCTCCGTCAATCCCCGTGCACGAAGCGCTGTCATGAGGGTTGCGGAGAAACTCGGTTGAATGCACGTTTAATTTTCTTGGTTATAGCACTGGCGCTGGTGATCGGCAGCGCGCTTGGTGTGGTCTATACACGCCATGAAAGCCGGAGGGCAGCCGTCGAGCTCGGCTTGCTTGAAGACCAGCGGGACGAGTTCATTGCCGAGTGGAGCCGGTTGCAACTGGAACAGGCCTGGCTGGCCGATGCCAGCCACGTCGAAGGCAAGGCGCGGGAGCACCTGGGCATGGAGATCCCTGAAAAGGCGGTGATCCTGGTGGTGGACAAACCATGAGCCAGCCAGGGCAGCACAAGGCGCCGGTGAGCAGGTTGTATGCCTTCTTGCTGGTGTTTCTGCTCTGTTCGATCGCCCTGGTTGCACGGGCCGTTAACCTGCAGGTTATTGATACGGAGTTTTTGCAGGACCAGGGCGAAGCCCGATACCTTCGGGAAGTAGTCGTGCCTACGCGGCGGGGAAATATCCTCGACCGTAACGGTGAGCCGCTGGCGGTCAGCACACCGGTGGATTCGGTCTGGGTCAATCCGAAAATGCTGTTGCAATCACCCGAAGACATCCAGCCGCTGGCTGATGTGCTGGCGGTGGACGCGGACGAGATTGAGCGCCGGTTGACGCAACGGTCCACACGGGAATTCGTCTGGTTGCGCCGCCGCTTGCACCCCGATGTCGCCTCCCAGATCAAGGCGCTGAAGTTGCACGGAGTCTTCCTGCAAAAGGAATACCGCCGTTTTTACCCGGCCGGTGAGGTGACTTCCCACGTCATTGGCTTTACCAATATCGACGACGTGGGCCAGGAAGGCCTGGAATTGGCATACAACGACTGGCTGCAGGGCAAGCCGGGCATGAAGCGTATCATCAGGGACAGGCTGGGCCGCACGGTCGAGCACGTGGAGATGGTGCGTGAATCCGTGCCGGGGCACGACCTGAGCCTGACCATAGACCGCCGCCTGCAATACCTCGCATACCGTGAGCTCAAGCGCACCGTGCTCAAGCATGGTGCGCGCTCCGGTAGCGTTGTATTGCTGGACGTGAAAACGGGCGAAGTGCTGGCGATGGTTAACCAGCCTTCTTACAACCCCAACCACGCTAATATGGACAGCGAGGGATTGCGCAACCGGGCCGTTACCGATGTGTTCGAACCGGGCTCGGTGATGAAGCCGTTCGCCGTGGCCTCGGCGCTGGAAACCGGACGCTGGACACCGACCACGCCGATCGATACCACGCCAGGCCGCATCAACATCTCCGGCCATACGATCAGCGACCACCACAATTACGGCCCGATCGACGTGACCCGGCTGATTACCAAGTCCTCCAACGTGGCGGCGACCAAGATCGCGCTCGACCTCGAGCCGGAACATATGTGGAACACCTATGACCGGTTTGGGTTCGGTGACGTCACCGGAACCGGATTCCCGGGTGAGTCCGCCGGAGTGCTGCGAAATCACCGCCGCTGGAGGCGAGTGGAGCAGGCGACCCTGTCTTACGGTTACGGGATATCGGTGACCGCGCTGCAACTGGCCGAGGCTTTTGCTGCACTGGCGGACGACGGCCGCCTGCGCCGGCCCAGCCTGGTGATGGGGGCGGAAAATCCGCCGACATCCGTATTGGATCCGAAAATTGCGCGCCAGGTATCCGCCATGCTCGAGACCGTGACCGGACCGGAAGGTACCGGTAAAAAGGCCCGGGTAGAAAATTACCGCGTTTCCGGCAAAACGGGAACGTCCCGCAAGGCAAGCGCCTCGGGATATGCCTCGCGGTACATAGCGAGTTTCGCGGGATTTGCGCCATCGAGCGACCCCAGGCTGGTCGGTGTGGTCGTCATCAATGATCCCTCGGGCAAGGTTTATTATGGCGGACTGGTCGCTGCTCCGTTGTTTTCAGATGTCATGACCGGCGCTCTGCGATTGCTGAATATTCCCCCAGACAACTATGAAGGAATGGTCGTCCAGGCGGCGGATACCGGCGGGGAGGGCGGCCAATGAGTTGTCCCATGAGCGTTCAGACGCTGCTGGAGGGGTGGTGTGACCTGGTCCCTGACGTCACCATCACGGGCATTGCACTGGATTCCCGCAGGGTCAGGCCTGGGGATGCCTTTCTCGCGGCAGCCGGAGCCAGCACGCACGGCATGGCGCACGCTGCCGAGGCCTGTGCCCGGGGCGCTGTGGTCATCATCCACGACGGCAAGGCCGGGTTGCCTGCACTGGATGTGCCCTCTGTGCAGGTTCCAGGGTTGGGAAGCCTGATGTCCAGTATCGGGTCAAGGTTCTATCATTCACCTTCAGATCACCTGGTCATCGCCGGCGTAACCGGCACCAACGGAAAAACTTCAACGGCACATTACATTGCGCAATCCTGGCAGAGAAACAGCGGCGATGCCGGGATCATTGGCACGATTGGTTATGGCCCGCTCGATGCATTGAAGCCCGCGAACATGACAACACCCGACCCGGTTTCGCTGCAGGCCATGCTCTCTGACTGTATCGACCAGGGCGTGGAAAAGCTCTCGATGGAAGTCTCATCCCACGCGCTTGACCAGGGACGTTGCGATGACGTTGCATTCGATGCGGCGGTGTTTACCAACCTGAGCCGGGACCATCTTGATTATCACGGAACCATGGAAGCCTACGCTGCTGCCAAGCGACGCCTGTTCATCGACGCACACCCCAGGTTTGCCATCGTCAATTTCGACGATGCGTTCGGAAAGACCCTGGCGGGAGAAATCGGCAACGGCACGGAAGTATTTACCTACGGCACCAACGGCTCCAGCGAACTGAGAGGCGCGGTGCTGCAAATGGATTCCCAGGGTATGACACTGAAACTGGCATCACCCTGGGGTGACGGGGAAGTCCGCACCGGTCTTCTGGGTTCGTTCAACGTATCCAACCTGCTGGCGGCCGCGGGCACGCTGGCTCTGCTGGGTATGCCCTGGAGCCAGGTGATGCACCAGTTGGAAATCATGCGTGCGGTGCCCGGGCGCATGCACTGCATGGGGGGTGAGGTTTCGCAGCCGGTAGTGGTCGTGGACTATGCCCATACGCCTGACGCTCTGCAGCAGGCACTGACCGCTTTGCGTTCACATCTGCACGGCCGCCTGGTCTGTGTTTTTGGCTGTGGAGGCGACCGTGATGCCGGAAAGAGGCCGATGATGGCGCGGATCGCCGAATCACTGGCCGACCGTATCGTTCTGACATCCGACAATCCGCGTGATGAAGAGCCCTCTTCGATTATCGGTGACATGCTGGCGGGCCTTGAACAGCCGGACCACGCGATCGTCATCGAAGACAGGGCCGCTGCGATTCGCCGGGCAATCAGTGAAAGCGGTTCGGGAGACATCGTGCTGATAGCGGGGAAAGGACATGAGGACTGGCAGGAGCTGAAAGGACAGAAGATTCCCTTCAGCGACGAAGCTGCGGTGAACGCTGCATTGGAGGATGCGGCATGATCCGGTTGCAACTCGGCGACCTTGCTGCCTGCCTGGGCTGTTCAACCACCTCGCCTGAAGCGGTGGTGGAAACGATTGTCACCGACAGCCGGAAAGTGCATCACGGAACATTGTTTGCCGCCCTTCCGGGGCACAATGTCGATGGGCACGATTTTGCTCCGTCGGCTGCGGACCTTGGCGCAACGGCCCTGTTACTGAGCCGGCCCCTTGATTTGCAGGTACCCCAGTTGATCGTGGATGACGTTCTTCTGGCCCTGGGGAAAATTGCAGCCTTGCTTCGCTCCCGGCTCAATCCGCTTGTCGTTGGTATCACGGGCAGCAACGGCAAGACGACTGTAAAAGAAATGGTTGCAGGCATCCTCCGGCAGGAGGCTGATGTGCTCGCAACCCGCGGTAACTTCAACAATGAGCTGGGCGTTCCCCTGAGCCTGTTCGAATTGACCGGGGAACATCGCTTCGCGGTGCTTGAAATGGGCGCGAGCAAAGCCGGAGATATTGCTTATCTTTGCGGGATTGCCCGGCCCGATACAGGCCTGATTACCAACATCGGCCCGGCACATTTACTTGGCTTCGGAACGGAAGAGGGCGTGGCCAGGGCGAAGGGTGAGATCTATTCTTCCCTGCCCGCGGAAGGCTGCGCGGTCATCAATGCGGACGAACCCTGGTCGGCCATGTGGCGAGAGCTCAACAGCGCCGGGCGCTTGCTGACCTTTGGCAGCACACCGGGTTGCGATGTGCAGCTCGTGATGAACGGTCCGGAACCTGTGTTGTCGGTTCCGGGTGGTGAAATCCGGTTGCGTCTTGCGCTTCCTGGCAGACACAACCTGGTGAATGCCGCAGCAGCGGCTGCAGTCGCCCTTGCATTGGACATTGCGCCACCGGTGATCGAAAAAGGCCTGGAAAGCGTCAAGCCGGTTCCGGGCAGGTTAAACCTGATCAGAACGAAATCCGGCTGGACCGTTATCGATGACACGTATAACGCCAATCCGGCATCCCTCTATTCGGCATTACAGGTCCTGAAGCAGATGCAGGGCACACCCTGGCTGGTGCTGGGCGATATGAAGGAGCTGGGGGAAGGCAGCCGGAAGATGCACCGCGAGGTGGGCGAGGCGGCAAAGGCCATGGGCGTTGGCCGGTTGTTCACCACGGGTGAACTGTCGGCCTTTACCGCCGAGGCGTTTGGGGAAGGCGCCGAGCATTTTGAAAATCGCGATGAACTGGCAAGGGCGCTCTGCTCACAGCTCAGGCCGGGTACCACCTGCCTGGTGAAAGGATCCCGCTCGATGGGGATGGAAGCCATCGTAAAAGCCATCACCGACGAACACTGCATGAGGGAAGCCAGCTGATGCTTTACTGGCTGACTCAGCAACTCACTGATTTGAACTCCGGATTCGCGGTCTTTGGATACATCACTCTGAGAACCATTCTGGGCGCTCTCACCGCACTGCTGATCTCGCTCATTCTGGGGCCCTGGTTCATTCGCCGGCTGGTGCAACAACAGGTCGGTCAGCCGATCAGGAAACTCGGGCCTGAAAGTCATTTTTCCAAGGCGGGTACGCCAACCATGGGTGGCGCCCTCATCCTGTTTTCAATCGTGACGGCAACGCTTCTCTGGGCAGACCTGGCCAATCGTTATGTCTGGGTCGTCATCATCGTAACGCTCGTTTTCGGTTTTATCGGCTGGATAGACGACTACCGCAAACTGGTTCTGCAGGATTCTGAAGGGTTGCCTGCGCGCTGGAAATATCTCGGGCAGTCCATCGGCGGAGTCGCGGCGGCGGCTTTCCTGTACTGGAGCGCCGATGTGCCGGAGGCAACCGAGCTCATTGTGCCGTTCTTCAAGGACGTCGCCATTCCACTGGGCGTTTTTTACATTGTTACGACCTACTTCATGGTGGTTGGATTCTCCAACGCGGTCAACCTGACTGATGGTCTGGACGGACTGGCCATCATGCCTTCGGTATTCGTCGCTGCGGCGCTGGGAATTTTTGCCTACGTGGCCGGCCACTCGGTGTTCTCGGAATACCTGGCAATGCCTTTTCTGCCGGGGTCCGGCGAACTGGCGATTTTCTGTGGCGCCCTGGCCGGGGCCGGACTTGGTTTTCTGTGGTTCAACACCTATCCGGCCCAGATTTTCATGGGCGACATAGGTGCTCTGGCTGTGGGCGCCGCGTTGGGTCTTATCGCGGTTATCGTCCGGCAAGAACTGGTATTCATCCTGATGGCGGGTGTGTTCGTCATCGAAACGGTCTCGGTGATTTTGCAGGTGGCTTCGTTCAAGCTTACCGGGCGGCGAATCTTCCGGATGGCGCCGATTCACCATCATTTTGAACTGAAGGGCTGGCCCGAACCGCGCGTGATCGTCCGTTTCTGGATTATCTCGGTCGTCCTGGTGCTGGCCGGTCTGGCGACGCTGAAAATCAGGTGATGACAGAACAATGAGAAAAATGACCGCAGCAATGAAACAGCCTGGAAGCCGGAACCAGGCCTTCCAGGCAGGTTCCATGCCGGTGCCGTGCAGGCCGGATGCCTGGGTGCTGCTGCCGGCCCTGCTGTTGCTGTCCATCGGCATCGTCATGGTCGGGTCCGCGTCGATTGCTGTAGCCGAAGGCCAGGGCGCCAGCCCATATCACTATCTCTTTCGTCACCTGGTTTTCATCACTGCCGGGGTAACTCTCGCGCTCTCGCTGAAAGTGATTCCGATCGCTTTCCTGGAGCGCATAAGCCGGCCGATGCTCGCGATGTCGGTACTCCTGCTGTTGCTCGTATTGATACCCGGCATCGGGCATACAGTGAACGGCAGCACACGCTGGATTCGCCTGGGGTTTGTCAACTTCCAGGTGGTTGAAGCCGTCAAGTTGATGGTGATCATTTACCTGGCGGGTTACCTGTCGAGAAAAGCACAGTTCGTTCAGTCCCGGTTTTTTGACACGCTCAAGCCACTGATCTTCGCGGGGTTGCTTTCAGCCATATTGCTGATCCAGCCGGACATGGGCAGTGCAGCCGTGATTACGGCGATCGTGGCCGGAATGGTATGGTTGGCGGGCGCGGCCTGGCGCCATATTTTTGTCCTGGGCATGTTGACTCTTCCCGCTTTTGCCTTTGCGGCGATGGAGCCTTACCGGCTGCGGCGAATCGTCAGTTTCATGGATCCCTGGGCCGACCCCTACGCCAGCGGATTCCAGCTGACCCAGGCCCTGATTGCCGTGGGCCGGGGGGAATTGTTCGGCGTCGGGATTGGCGCCAGTATCCAGAAGCTATTCTATCTTCCGGAAGCGCACACAGATTTTATTTTCGCGGTACTGGCCGAGGAATTCGGTTTGTTCGGCGTCGTGGCCGTTCTCGTGCTGTTCCTGCTGCTGGTCACCCGAATCATGATCATTGGCATCATGGCGCACCGGAACGATAAACCTTTTGCCGGGTTTATTGCTTACGGTATTGGTTTGTGGCTCGGTCTGCAGGCCGTTGTCAGCGTCGGGGTGAATCTTGGCGTATTGCCGACCAAGGGCCTGACTCTGCCGCTGATCAGCTCCGGTGGCAGCAGCATGTTGATGACACTCGTTGCCATCGGAATCGTCCTGCGCATCAAGTATGAAATGGACCGCGACAACGTCGTTTACTACCGCAAGAAAAAGCCTGTGCCGGGAGCCGCTGAATGAGTGCCGGTCCGCGTGGAGTGCTGATCATGGCCGGAGGCACGGGTGGCCACATATTTCCGGGGCTCGCGGTGGCTGACACGCTGATGGGCAAGGGCGTGTCGGTGCGTTGGCTCGGCGCCCGGGGCGGCATGGAATGCCAGAAAGTACCCGAGGCCGGTATTCCGCTGGACGTGGTGGATATATCCGGCCTGCGCGGCAAAGGGCTGGCGCGCTGGATTGTCATGCCCTGGAAATTGCTGCGTGCGGTTATCCAGGCTTTCAGGCTTCTCGGTGCCCACCGTCCGGCCTGCGCGGTCAGTTTTGGAGGTTACGCGGCCGGGCCGGGTGGGCTCGCCGCCAGGCTGCGCGGTGTGCCGCTGCTGGTGCATGAGCAAAACAGGATTCCGGGTATGACGAACCGGGTGTTGTCCAGGATGGCACGGCGAGTGCTGCAGGCCTTTCCGGGCACCTGGGAGGAAAGGCTTGATCCTGTGAGTTGTGGAAATCCGGTGCGCAAGGCCGTCGTAGACCTAGCCAGTCCGACGATTCGCATGGCAGGCCGCGAAGGCGCAGTCCGCGTGCTTGTAACCGGCGGCAGTCAAGGCGCGAGGGCACTGAACCTCCTGGTTCCCCAGGCGTTGTCCATGGTGTCATCGGACCTGTCTTTCGAGGTGAAGCACCAGGCCGGCAAAGGGCGTGCAGCGGAGACTGAAGAAGCCTACGGCGCACCCCCTTACCGTGTCGAAATTTCGGAGTTCATCGAAGACATGGCGGCCGCTTTCCAATGGGCGGATATCGTGATCTGCCGGTCAGGCGCACTGACGGTCTCAGAACTGGCGGCGGCGGGTATTGCTTCGATACTGGTTCCATTCCCCTACGCGGTCGATGATCACCAGACACGCAATGCCGAGTTCCTGGTAGAAACGGGCGCAGCTGTGCTCATGCAGGAGTCGGTTACCGATGCGCGGTCGTTATCCGATGTGCTCACAGACCTGATGGGGGACCGGAAAAAATTGCTGGAGATGGCGGAGAAAGCACGCGCCGTCTCTGTCCCCGATTCAGCGGAACGGGTTGCAAGATTGTGCATGGAGTACCAGGCAGCATGAAAAGCAGCGGTTCACACCTGCGGCCGATGCGGCGAATCAACCGGGTACACTTTGTTGGCATCGGTGGTGCGGGAATGAGCGGTATTGCCGAAGTGCTGGTCAACCAGGGGTTTGCCGTTTCCGGTTCGGACCTGGCCGAAAGCCGCGCCACCCGGCACCTGGAAAAGCTGGGAGCGACCGTTTTCCGGGGTCACAGCGCGTCGCAGGTCGAAGGCGCGGATGTGCTGGTTGTTTCAACGGCGGTTGCCGAAGACAACCCTGAGCTGGAAGCAGCACGCGAATTGCGAATCCCCGTGGTTCCCCGGGCGGAAATGCTGGCGGAGCTGATGCGGTTCCGCCGGGGAATTGCCGTTGCGGGCACTCATGGCAAAACCACCACGACCAGCCTGACCGCAAGTCTGCTGGCGGAAGCCGGCATGGACCCAACGTTCGTTATCGGTGGCCTGCTGAACGCATGGGGTTCCAACGCCCGCCTGGGGGCCGGTGAATACCTGGTGGCCGAGGCGGACGAGAGCGACGGATCATTCCTGCTGCTGCAACCCGTGATTGCGCTGATTACGAATATCGACCGCGATCACCTGGAAGCATACGAACACAGTTTCGAAAACCTCAGGAAGGCATTTCTCGAATTTCTCCACCATCTGCCCTTCTATGGCGCGGCGGTATTGTGTATCGATGACGAACAGGTCGCTTCGATGATTCCATCGGTGACCCGCGCCGTGGTGACGTACGGACTTTCGGAGGAAGCAGATGTCCGTGCCACGGACCTGATCCAGGAAGGGCGCATGATGTTTTTCAGGGCGCACCTTCCCAACCATGACAGCCCGATCGAAGTCAGTCTGAATTTACCGGGAGTGCACAACGTGCGCAACGCGCTGGGTTCCATCGCAATTGCCTGGGAACTCGGGCTGGATTTGCCATCGATCGTCGACAGCCTTCGTTCCTTTGAAGGCGTTGGGCGCCGGTTTGCCGAGGTGGGGCGTTTCCCCGTGCCCAACGGTGAAGTACTGGTCGTTGAGGATTATGGCCATCATCCGTCCGAGCTGGACGCCACCATATCGGCGGCGCGCTCAGGCTGGCCTGACAAGCGGATCGTCACGGTGTTCCAGCCGCACAGGTTCAGCCGTACGCGCGATTTGTTCGATGACTTTTCGCAGGTGCTCGCCTCCTCGGACATCGTGGTTTTAACAGACATCTACCCGGCTGGCGAAGAGGCGATTGACGGGATAGACAGCGGGGCATTGTGCCAATCCATCAGGGCACGGGGCCGCGTCAACCCCATCCTTGTATCGGACGTTAACGATATTCCGCACGAATTGCCCGCAATGCTCGAAGACGGTGACCTGGTGCTTTTCCTGGGCGCCGGAAACATCGGGCACGTGGCGCAGAAAGTCCGGGAAGAGGGTTTCACCATGGAGGCGCCGGAATGACCGTCTTTCCGCCACTGAGGCTGACTCATCCTTCCGGATTTGGCCGTGTCGGGCTTGTGATCGGTGGCGACAGTGCCGAGCGGGAGGTCTCACTCAACGGGGGCAAGGCCGTGGGCGCGGCGCTCGAGCGTAAAGGCGTTGACTGCCGGGTTTTTGACGGACCGCTTGCCCTGTTCGAAGCGATCGGAAAAGGTGAAATCGACCGCGTGTTTAACCTGCTGCATGGCCCGGGGGGAGAAGACGGCTCATTGCAGGGTGCGCTGCAACTCATGGGTATCCCCGTGACCGGTTCGGATCTCGCCTCATCCGCACTGACGATGGATAAAGTTCGCTCAAAATGGATCTGGGCCCAGAACGGCATAAACACACCCCCTTTCGATCATTTTGGTCCTGATGACGATGACTATGCCCGGGTGCTGGAAAAATTCGGATTGCCCCTGTTCGTGAAGCCCACCGGCCTGGGATCGAGTATCGGAGTTTCCCCCGTCCGAAGTGAAAACGAACTGCTACCCGCAGTGGATCTGGCCCGCAGCTATGGCGACACCGTGATTGTCGAGGCCGGAATCGAAGGCGATGAATTTTTTGCGGGCGTACTGGGAAGAAACACCCTGCCCCTGATCCGGGTTGAAACGCCCAATGACTTTTACGATTACGAGGCGAAGTACGAATCCGATGACACGGAGTATTTCTGCCCATGCGGTCTTGACGCGAAGCTCGAGGCAGAGCTGAAGGCCCTGTCTTTTAAAGCGTACGAGATTCTCGGCGCTTCGGGTTGGGGCAGGGTGGATTTCCTGATGGATAAGGACGGAATCCCCTGGTTCCTGGAGGTCAACACCACTCCCGGCATGACAGACCACAGTCTTGTCCCGCAGGCAGCAGCCGAAGTGGGGATAGGCTTCGACGAGCTCGTCTGGCGAATCCTGGAGACAAGCCTGTGAACCGGTATAAAGCATTCAGTTACCAGGGCAACCAGGGCTTCGCCAGCGGTTTACTCGTCATCATCATCCTGTTTCTGATGGCGGCCGGCGGCGCTGCGTGGGTCAGCATGGGGATCGTCGCGAATGACCGCTGGCCGATTCGCTGGCTGGAACTCAATGGTGAATTCCAGAGGGTCAGCGCGGAACAATTGCGCGCCAGTGTCTCCCCGCTGATCGATGAAAGCTTTTTTACCATTGACCTGCAGGCGCTGCGTGATGCGGCCGGACGAATTTCCTGGGTTTCCGCCGTTCATGTTCAGAAGAAATGGCCCGATACGGTGATGGTGACGATCGAGGAATTTACACCGGTTGCGCATTGGAACCGTGGCCAGCTGATTTCACAGCAGGGTGTTGCCTTCTCGGTTCCGGAATCCGACGAGATTCAGGGTTTGCCCTGGCTGCATGGCCCGGAGGAACGGCTCGATGACGTTCTGAGTTCATGGTCGGAATTCAGCGAGTTACTGGTGCCGCTGGGACTGGAAATCAGCGGACTCAGGCTGGACCTGCGGGGGTCGTGGTCAATGGAACTGAGTAACGGGACCCATGTGCAGCTGGGGCGGGACTCCTCGCTGGAAAGGCTGCAGCGCCTCCTCGCGAGCTGGGATTCACTGATGCTGGAGCAATCTGCCCCGCCACAGGATGTTGACTTGAGATACACCAACGGGTTCGCGGTGATGTGGCCGCAGCCTATTGATACCGCCGAAGGGACTGATAGCTGAATGAAGCCGAAGAAATCTGAAAAATCACTGGTTGTCGGGTTGGATGTAGGCACATCAAAAATCGTGGCAATCGTCGGCGAATGCCAGCCAGATGGTGCAGTCGAGGTCATCGGCCTGGGTTCACATCCCTCGACCGGGCTGCGCAGGGGCGTCGTCGTCGACATGGCTTCCACCGAACAGGCGATCCAGCGCGCGGTGGAAGAAGCGGAGCTGATGGCGGGCTGTGAAATTCATTCTGTGTACGCCGGCATCTCGGGTAGCCACATCAGGAGCCTCAACTCCGACGGAACCGTGGCAATCAAGGACAAGGAGGTGTCCGAGGGAGATGTCGACCGGGTGCTCGACGCGGCCCGCGCCGTGCCGGTGGCTGCCGATCAGAAAGTGCTTCATGTGCTGCCCCAGGAATACGTGATCGACAACCAGGATGGGATCAGGCAACCCATCGGCATGGCCGGCGTCCGCCTTGAAGCCCATGTGCACGTGGTCACGGCAGCGCTGAGTGCAACCCAGAATATCGGCAAATGCGTTGCACGATGCGGCCTGACGGTGGATGAACTGATCATGCAGCCGCTGGCTGCGAGTCACGCCGTCCTGACCGACGATGAGAAAGACCTGGGTGTCTGCCTGGTGGATATCGGAGCAGGGACGACGGACATCGCCGTGTTCACCGATGGCGCAATCCGGTACACCGCGTGCATCCCCATCGCCGGGGACCAGGTGACCAATGACATAGCCGTTGCGTTACGCACGCCAACGCAGCACGCAGAAGACATAAAGATCAAGTATGCCTGCGCACTGGAACAACTGGCTCGCAATGACGAGAGCATCCAGGTTCCGAGCGTGGGGGACCGCACCTCGCGGCACCTTGCCCGGCAAACGCTGGCGCAGGTCGTGGAGGCGCGGTATCGGGAATTGTTCTCGCTGATCCAGGCTGAGCTCAGGCGCAGTGGATTCGAGAACATGATTGCCGCCGGGCTGGTTATGACCGGCGGCGCTTCGCGCATCGAAGGTGCCGAAGAATTGGCGGAAGAGTTGTTTCATATGCCGGTGCGCCTTGCGACGCCGCAGCATGTCAGCGGCCTTTCCGATGTGGTCAACAACGCCATTCACGCCACGGGCGTGGGGCTGTTGCTGTATGGAAGCCAGGCGGATCCGGGGAAAGCCCTGTTGACGACTGGAGGTGGAGACACCTTTTTTGATCGAGTCCGGAGTTGGTTCCGGGGTGAGTTTTAAATAATTACAACGGCGAGCGAGAGGAGAAGAAGAATGTTCGAATTAGTAGAAAATTACACACCAAGTGCAACCATAAAAGTCATTGGAGTGGGTGGTGGCGGCGGTAACGCTGTAGCCCAGATGATTGACGCCAGCATTGATGGTGTGGAGTTCATAGCGGCCAACACGGACGCACAGGCATTGAGGCAATTCAAGGGAAAAACGATCCTCCAGATCGGTTCCAGCGTCACCAAGGGCCTTGGAGCAGGTGCCAATCCCGAAGTTGGACGGCAGGCTGCCCTGGAAGACCGTGATCACATCATGGAAATGCTGGCGGGTGCGGACATGGTATTTATCACTGCCGGCATGGGCGGCGGAACGGGCACGGGTGCTGCTCCGGTCATTGCGCAAGCTGCCAAGGAGCAGGGCATTCTGACCGTCGCGGTGGTGACCAAGCCGTTTCATTTCGAAGCCAGGCGCAGGATGGATATCGCCGAGAAGGGAATCGAAGAGTTGGCGGCTCACGTCGATTCGCTGATTACAATACCCAACTCTAAGCTGGGTGATGTATTGGGCGGGGAAACATTGCTGCTCAATGCGTTCAAGGCAGCAAACGATGTTTTGCAGGGAGCGGTGCAGGGCATTGCCGAGCTGATTACGCGCCCGGGCCTGATCAATGTCGATTTTGCCGACGTTCGCACGGTGATGTCGGAAATGGGCATGGCGATGATGGGTGCCGGCCAGGCGTCCGGAGATGACCGCGCCATCATGGCGGCCCAGGCGGCCATCGGCAGTCCGTTACTGGAAGACATCAACCTTTCCGGCGCCTGTGGCATTCTCGTCAACATAACGGCCGGCACCAACCTGACCATGAAAGAGTTTGAAGAAGTGGGCAGTACGGTGTCTGACCTCGCGTCCGAGGATGCAACGGTAGTCATGGGAACGGTGATCGACCCGGATCTGGGCGATGACCTGCGGGTTACCGTGGTAGCCACGGGCCTGGGTGAACCGATTCGCAGCTCGTTGACACGTGAGCAGCCCATGCGTCTTGTCGCCAATGGCACTACCGGCAGGCCAGAACTGATGGCTGCCGATGAATCAGCCAGCATGGAAGCCGAGACGGATTTTCACGGCGAAGTTTCTGAACCCAGGGGCAAGGACCTGTTCGAGAGGCAGAAGGATATCGACTATCTTGATATCCCTTCATTTCTCCGAACACAAGCCGACTGAGCAGGTCCGCTGGCGTGAGCCACCCAACACGCCGGCTCCTGGTAAGGAAGTCCGGCAACCGGAGACCCCGACTCGCCGTGCCGGCCTGCTTGCAGGCCGGTGTCTCCCGGTTGCCGGACAGGGTTAGTGACAAATTTGTTATGACCCCGTTAAGATGTTGTTAAATTACAACATGTGTTGTGTTTATACCGATTTTCCGGCTATGAAGCCAGCGCCCATTATGCTAGTATGCCGCTGGTTTTGAGGTCCTTGCGGAGCCCCAACAATGATAAATCAACGCACCCTCAAGAATGTCATTCGAGCAACCGGTGTAGGAATCCATACCGGTGAAAAAGTTTTCATGACCCTGCGGCCGGCCCCGGTGAATACCGGGATTATATTCCGGCGCACGGATCTGGAACCTCCCATGGAAGTACCGGCTTTTGCCACCCACGTGGGTGACACCAGCATGAATACTTCGCTGGAGCAGAATGGTGTTCGGGTTTCCACGGTAGAGCACCTGATGTCCGCCTTCGCGGGGCTTGGCATCGATAACGCCTACGTGGACCTGAGTAATGCCGAAGTTCCAATCATGGACGGAAGTGCAGGTCCGTTCGTCTTCCTCATCCAGTCGGCTGGTATCGAGGAACAGTCCGCGGCCAAGCGATTTATCCGAATTCTGGACTCTGTTGAAGTCCGCCTGGATGACAAGTGGGCCCGGTTTGATCCGTTTGATGGATTCCGCGTTTCGTTCAAGATCAATTTCAATCACCCGGTTTTCCGTTCACATCAGTCCTTCGCTTCGGTTGATTTTTCAACGACGTCCTATCTCAAGGAGATTGCCCGGGCCCGTACTTTTGGGTTCATGCGCGATATCGAAATGCTGAGGGAGCGAAACCTGGTGCTGGGCGGCAGCATGGACAACGCGGTCGTCCTGGACGATTACCGGATCCTGAACGAAGACGGCCTGCGCTACGAGGACGAGTTCGTCAAGCATAAGGTCCTGGACGCCATTGGTGACCTTTATCTGCTGGGCCATGGCCTGATCGGGGCGTTTTCCGGCTACAAGTCGGGACATGAACTGAATAATCTCTTGCTGAGGGAATTGCTGGAGCAGCCGTCAGCCTGGGAGGAAGTGACTTTCGACGATTCCGAGGCTATTCCGGTTTCATACGCCCACCCGGCTCACGCTTAA
>JARFQZ010000201.1 GCA_029287515.1 Lysobacterales bacterium | reverse complement strand
CTTGCCGAATTTCGCATTGATGGACGGCGGTGTATATGACAACCAGGGCGTGACCAGCACGCTGAACGCCCTCAACCGGAGGAAGGAAGGGATCAGGCAGGCTGATAGTCCCGAGTGCGGATTCGCCCTCAGCGGGAGGGGGGACCCTCCGGGTCCGCAGGAGTGGGCAAACTGGATGTCGGGCCGGATTCGGCCAGGCGCAGAGCACCGGACTGTCGACGTGGATTCCTCGGATCTCGACCTGTTGATCGTCTCGGATACGCCGGTGCGGAAGGCTTCACTGTATCCGCGGGTTTCCATGACCGAGGAGGGCAAGCCCGAACCGGTTGGGCGGCTGGCGAAACGCGCCCAAAAAGCCAATAGCAACATTGGAAAGATCACCGTTGGTCAATTGAGCAGATGGACGATCATCGTAACCGTGTTGTTGTCGTTCAGTTCAATCTGGGCTGTTGAGCAACTCATCGTCAGCATGTGGGGCGGATTCAAGGACAAAAGCTGGAGTGGTGCGCTGTCGGCTTCGCTTGAATTTTTCTACCTCGCACCGTTGCTTATCCTGCTCGGTCTGACGATTTATATTCTGTACCTGATCATTTCCAACAAGGCGCGGGCCATCGAACGGTTGCAACAGCAGATCCCGAACTGGACCAGAAATCCAAAGAAGTTTATCGACAAGTTGCGCCTGGGCGACCTGGTGAAGATGGGAGTTCTGAGGGGCGCCTCGGTTTCTGTTCTCACTTCGACCATATACATGAATCGCATTCGCGGGCTCGGTTACGCAGTGGCTTACAGCCGCCCGGATCTGAAAAACCGCGTGCTGGACAATGAGATCTTCACCCTGCAGGTCCAGATGGAAAGGGAGGACGATTTCGAGAAAATGCTGAAGACCCGCGAGGCCTGGCCACCGCCTCCCGAGATGGCCAGAATCGTGGGCAAGGCTGCGACGATGCCGACCAAATTGTGGATCGAACAGGACGAGGGTGATTCGCTGACCGATCTGGATTACCTGGTGGCGGCCGGGCAGGCCACAATCTGCTACAACCTGCTCCGTCACATGTGGGAAGAGTGCCGTGACGAAAATGGCTGGATGGATCCGGACACCGGGAAATTGTTCGAAAATACACTGGTTGAGTGGAAGAAACTGATCGCCGACCCCCTTTCACTGCTCAGGGATCGCAAAAGCAAAAGCCGCCTGGCGGAGCTTAACAAGCAGGCGGCGGCGATGTGATCACGGATTGAGGTTCAGGTTCGGCTGGGCAGCAGCTTGGCCTGGCGCAAATGCTCTGGCGGGCGCTTCACGTCCCACACCAGGCCCAGTGCCTCGAAGGCGCAGATGACCCAGTAAAACATGTCGATCTCCCACCAGCAGAAGCCTGCCCGTGCAGACACCGGGTAGCGGTGATGGTTGTTGTGCCAGCCCTCACCAAAAACCAGCAGGGAAACGAGCATCTGGTTGGTCGATTGATCGTCGGTATCGAATCGGCGCCGCCCGTAACGGTGACAGAAGTAGTTCACCGCTGAACTCTGGTTGACCAGGATCGCCGCTCCCAGCAGCACGCCGATGGCCATGCCGGAAAGCCCCCCGATCAGGAATGCTACAAGGCACAGGACGAGTCCGGGGACCAGTGAATGGCGGTGCAGCCACATGAGCTCGGGGTATTTGGTCAGGTTCGGCACCTGTGCGCATATTTCTTTGTCGGTGTAGCGACTGTCCAGATGGCTGCCGAACCAGCTGTGCCAGAAACCGTGCAGCGGGGTATGGGGATCGCCTTCGCGGTCGGTATGCAGGTGGTGTAGCCGGTGTTTGCCGGCGAAGCGTATCGGGTCACCGAAGGTTGCCGAGCAGAACAGGGCCAGTACGAACTGGAAGCCGCGGCTGGTCCGGAATGCATTGTGGGCAAAGTAGCGGTGCAGGCAGACACCGACACCAATGGCCTGAAAAGGATAAATGGCCGCGAACAGCAGCCAGTCAGTGGACGTCGTACCGGCAAAGATCATGGATACGGGCAACAGGTGCATCAGCGCGATCAACGCTCCGGTGCGGACGCGTTCTGCCCGGCTGCGTGTGAAAGGACGTTGCGGCAGCATACCGTTCATGCGCTTTTCTTGACCTCAAGAGGTTCTTTCTGATTACGCCTGAATCGCGTGGCCAGCGCGTCCTCTTCCAGCGCCGGGTTGAGTTCGCCGTTGGCCAGCGTGATCCGCGTGGGCTCGAACCAGTCCCGGTATCGTTCTGCCACCGGGAGCCGCGGCGTGTAAACCGCGTCCACGCGCTCTGTCGTGCTGACATTGGTGCGTGGACCTTTGCGAACGAATACTGCGCCGGGGCTCGAGAAGCTGCCGGGCGCCAGGATGGCCGCGGCGGTCAGGGAGGACAACAGCATGTGGTCACGTCCCAGCGAGCGGCGGTAGCGCCATAGAAATTTCATCTGGTGCTTGAGGAAACGCTTGCGGTAGCCTCTGAAATTGCGTCCGTTACGAACGAAATGAACCACGTCTTCGATCGGATCGACCGGCTTCAGGCTGAGCGTGGAGCCCTCGAGATCGCGCATTTTCGTATCCGGCAGTATCAGGCCTTTTTCGTAGCGGTCGTGAAAAAACGGCGTGCCAGGGAAAGGTATGGCCATGAATATGAAATTCGGCGCCGGAATTTCAGGGTGGTCGCAAATGAGGTCGAGCTGGTGGTACATGGATTCCAGCGTCTGGATGGTGGGGTCATAGACCAGGCCATACTGGAATATCACACCGGCCTCGACGCAGCGCTGGATCAGTTCTACCTGGTTCATGCGGCTGTTCTGTTTCTTGTTGACGCTTTTCAGCCACATGTTGTCGTCGAAGGATTCGACACCCACGAAGACGGACAGGCAGCCGGTTTCCGCGGCCAGCCGGATATTGTCTTCATCCCAGAAGAAGGTATCGGTGACGAAGCCGCTCCAGTAACGGAACTGGCCGGCTTCACGCCTTTTCTGAACCCGCTCCATGCGGCTGCGGAAACTGGCGGGGCCATCGCCGAGAAGCTGGTTGTCATTGAAGAAGAATATCGGGCGTTTGCCCATCGCCTCCATCTGGCTTTCCAGATAATCCAGGCTCTGAGACTGGTATTTGAGCCCGACGCCGGTCAGTGAGCAGAAGCTGCACTTGAAGTTGCAGTTGCGTGTGGACTCGGCGTAACCGAGACGCTTGATCCAGTAGGCCAGGTCGTAGCGCGGCAGGAATTCAGGGCTGATGTATTCGTGGCCCAGCGCGTCGCGAATGACATCCCTGATCTGTTCCACGTCGCCGGTGCAGCTGTAATCCAGAAACTGTTCGGAATATTTCGGCAGACAGCGCACCGCATGCCCCCCGGCCACCGTAATGACCTTCGGATTCGCCGTCTTGGCATAGGCGCTGAGATGCAATAGCCGGTCGAAAGTAGCGGTCAGGCCAGTCATCACCAGCATATCGGGCCAGCTGAGCAGATCGGGCGCGAAAACCTCGATGAATCCGCTATTGACCTCGTTGTACAGTCTGACCTCGCAATGCTCCTGGGAAAAGTAGCCGCCCAGCAGTACGGGCGCGAGGGCATCCGGCACCTCGTTGCGGCGCTTAATCGGCTCACGCATCTCCGGGAAATAGCAGTTGACGATCAGTACTTTCTTTTTGTTTTGGCTCATAG
>JARFQZ010000169.1 GCA_029287515.1 Lysobacterales bacterium | reverse complement strand
CGCACGGCAAGAAGTAGAAATCAAGCTATTCAACGCCAACCAGGCCGTCGAGCGGACGATTATCGATCAGCAGGAATGGCGATATAACGAGGAAGCCAAGCGCTGGTTACTTCACAGCGGTCTGCCCGACCCAACCAAGCGGTATTAAAAACCAAAGACTGAAAAACCGCCGTCGATAGCGATGCACTGGCCGGTGATGTAGCTGGAGGCGGGCATGCAGAGGAAGGCGATTGCGCGTGCGCATTCTTCCACTTCTCCGACCCGTCCCATTGGGGTTCGATCCAGGACCTGCCGGCGATAGTCAGGGTCCGAAAGCACCTGCCCCGCCAGCGGTGTATTGATATACCAGGGCGCCACCGCGTTCACCCGGATCCCTTCGGATGCCCATTCGACCGCCAGGTTCCTGGTGAGCTGTATCATGGCGGCCTTGCTCATTCCATAAGGGGCGCCTGTGCGTAAGTGCGTCATACCGGCGACGGACGCATTATTCACCACGCAGGAGGGTGCGCTGCTCCTGAGCAGCGGGTGGAGCAGGCGGCACATTTCAAAGCAGGACACGAGGTTGGTCTCCTGCACGTGGCGATACTCTTCCAGGGTCAGCTCATCCATCCGTTTGCGGATGTTGGTCCCGGAATTGTTGACCAGGATATGAACCGGATCCAACAGGCTTTCGGTCAGCCGGCGCCGGTCATCTTCGCGGGACAGGTCAGCTGTGATGAACTCCACGACGGTGCCGGGTGATGCCGACTGAATATCAGCCCGCGCCTGCTCCAGGGGAGCCGGATTTCGCGCTACCAGGACGACGTCCGCACCCAGGCCGGCCAACTCCGTGGCTGTCGCCAGCCCTATTCCGCTGCTTCCCCCTGTAACCAGGGCTCGCTTACCGTCGAGACGCCAGGCTGAACTACTGGACATCACAGAGGCAGTGGGCTGCGATGGTCAGCCCTTCGCTGCTCCGGGCGAGCATCCGAAGATCGCTGAGAATATTCTCGAGCAAGGTATTGTGAAGCGTTTCGAATCCGGACAACTCCCAATCGAATCGCGCCATGACACCGCCCACCATCTCGAACAGGAATGATTCAAACGCGCTGAGCTCCCACTCGTCGTAGACCATGTCGTAGTCTGAACCAAGGCCGGCAATACGGGCTGCCGCGTCCACGGCCTGTCGCAGGGTGCCGGTTTGATCCACCAGGCCCCTGTCCTTCGCCTGGCTGCCGCTCCAAACCCTGCCCTGGGCGACGTTATGGACTTCTTCTGTCTCCATCTGCCGGGCCAGGGCAACCAGGGAAACGAAGTCGTCATAAGTCCTTTCCGTGGCCCGTTGAAAAATACGCCTGAGATCCGGGTCCAGCGGGCGGTCAAGCCTCAGTTTTCCGGACAGTGGGGTGGTACCGACACCATCGGTGTGGATCCCCAGTTTCGACAGCGGCCGGGAAAAAGTCGGTAATATACCGTACACGCCAATCGAGCCGGTGATCGAAGAGGGGCTGGCCCATACCTCGTCAGCACCCATCGCGACCCAGTAGCCCCCGGAAGCCGCGACGTTACCCATTGAAACGACGACCGTTTTACCCATTTCTTTCAGGGCCTGGATTTCGCGCCGGATGATTTCAGAAGCGAAAGCATCCCCACCGGGGCTGTTGATGCGCAATACCACGGCCTTGACCCGTTTGTCCTCTGCTGCCGCGCGCAGTTTTTTCGACAGGGAAACGGCGCCGACCACGCCCTGTGGCTGGGTGCCCCTGACAATCTCCCCTTCAGCGACAACCACTTTCACGCGCGAATCGGTGGTGGGCCGGTTCTTCAGGTCTGTCAGGGCGAGGTAGTCATCGACGCTGACCTGGCGATAACCTTCGCTGCCTTCTCCCGGTGCACCTTTGGATGCCAGCAAGCCGTTGGCTTCCGGCCGGTTGACCAGCTGGTCTACCAGCCCCATGTCCATCGCCAGTTGCGCAAAATCACCGTCCGCTGACTCCAGGCGGTCAGCAAAATGATTGATGTCGTCGGTCAGGTTTTCCAGCGGAATGCCGCGCTGACGGGAGATGGTTTCAAGGTACTGCTGCCAGAGGCTGCCGATCCAGAACAGGTTGGCCTCCTTTGCTTCAGGTGACATGTCATCGCGCACCCAGGGTTCCATGGCTGATTTGAACTTGCCCGCCCGGAAAAGGTTTACTTCCACTTCGAGCTTATCCAGTCCCTCACGGTAAAACTGCCGGTAGGCCGCAAATCCGTCGATCCAGACAGTGCCCAGTGGATTCATCCAGATTTCATCGGCCATCGAAGCCAGGAAATACTGCTGCTGCCCCAGGTTGTCCACCAGCGCGACCACCGGTTTTCCGGAGGCTTTGAAACCGGCAATCGCCGACTCGAGTTCCAGCAGGGAAGCCAGCCCGATTCGCCTCATGTAATTAGGATCGATGACCAGCCTGACGATGCTGGGGTCAGTACCCGCGCGGCGCACTGCCTCGACCAGGTCACGCAGGCGCGTTTCTGTTTTCGGCGTTTCCGTTGCCTGCTGCAGGACGTAATCCAGAGGCGTGCCGCTGTACTGCTCAACGACGTCTCCATAAGGTTGCAGTAACAGCGCGGTGTCCGGTTGGATCACGAAGGTTTCACCGGAATCCATCAATGCGATGATGAGAATGTAAAGAAAGAACAGGAAGATGAGGTTAAGAAAAACTTTCCTCGCCCCGTCGATAAAACGCCAGGTTCCCC
>JARFQZ010000166.1 GCA_029287515.1 Lysobacterales bacterium | reverse complement strand
CTAAAAATATTCGGCACCGTCAGATTTTCAGAATCCGGAAAAAATTGAACCGCTGTTCGCGGCCCGCGGGCGTGGTATGCAGGTCTTCCTGCTGTTCCAGTAACCGAAATGCAGGGCCGAGGGTCTTCCCGATTTTCTGGGCGTCATACCGGACGATATCCAGGCCACTGCATTTTTTCGGGCCCTGCGGACTGAACGTGGCGATGATCGCCTGGCCTCCGGGTGCTAATGCTTCTTCCAACACGCTGGCATATCTTTGCCGATCGACAGCCTCCGTCAGGAAATGGAACGCAGCCCGATCGTGCCACAACCCGTATTGTCGCGCCGGTCTGAACCGGGTGATATCCGCCTCGATCCAGTTCAATTGCTCCGAACGATCGCCGAGCCTTGACCGTGCCTGCTCCAGCGCCGCCCTTGAAATATCCAGGACGGTCACGTCACGGTATCCAAGTTCCAACAGGTGGTCAGCCAGAAAAGAGGCGCCGCCGCCAATATCGATGATTGGCGTCTCGACGGACACCGCCGTTTGACCAATCATTGTGAGCGACATTTCCGGGCTCGGCTGGTGCCAACTGGTTTCTTCAACCGCCTTTTGCCGATAAACCGTCTCCCAGTGATCTTTTCTTTCCGTATTGTCTTTCACCGCAGCGTTCCCGGAGCTTGTGTTCCACTCTTCATCATTGAACGCCGATCGTGTGCCGGATTTGATCCAAATCAATCGAAACTGACAAACATTAGACTTTTTGAATAAAGATCAAGGCAAGGCCTAAATAATTGACTAAGCTGGATATTCGCTTCATTCATTATCAGGACAAACCATGAAATCAAGATTCATCACCTTCCTGTTGCCGGGCCTGCTGCTCTGCGCAACGGCATTGGCGGACACCAGTTATCAACCGTTCATCCTGGCCTCCATTAATGAAACAGGCCTCGAGGAACAGGCCGCATCCACCACCGATGCGTTGACCGCCGCCGGTTTTTCCGTGGCCGGGCAATACTCTCCGCTGGACAACACGATTGTCATGGTCGTGACGAGTCAGGACCTGCAGGAAATCGCTGCAAAGTCGGAAAAAGGCGGCTATGGCGCCGGCCAGCGGGTCAGTATTACCGAGCGGAACGGCAAAACCGAGGTGGCCTTCATCAATCCCCTTTACATCCAGTTCGCCTATCACATGGAAGCCGACATGCAGGGAGTCCACGATCAGCTGAGTGAAGCCCTGGGCAACATGGAAGCTTATGGCACGAAGAAAGAGATGACCGCCAAGAAACTCGGCAAGTATCACTACAAACCGATGATGCCCTATTACGACGATGTCTGGACACTGCGTTCATACGATAACCATGAAGCGGCGGTTGCAGCGGTTGAAAAAGCGCTGGCGGCCGAGGGTGATGCATTGAGCCAGGTTTACCGAATCGAAATACCCGGAAAAGACCAGGTGGTTTTTGGCGTCGGCATGAAGGGCGCCAGTGAGGATGACGAAGACATCGATGAAGCCTACCAATTGTCGATTGTCGATTTCGAGGGCTACAGCAAAGTGGCCTATTTTCCGTATGAAATCCTGGTGAACGGCTCTGATGTCGAATCCCTGAAGATGAAATTCCGAATGGCCGTGCATTTTCCCGATTTGCCGATGACGGGCAAACACGGCTTCATGAAGTTGAGGTCTTCACCCGGCGCGACCAAAGACGCCTTTGAGGAACTGATGGAAACCCCGTAGAGAGTTACCTTTGAATTGAGGGCAGTCAATCAAACCTGTTATATTAGGGGGTTATATATTAGTGTTTTTTGATTAAAGGAGAATCCCGATGTTCCGATGGCTTGCCTGCTCGGCTGTGTTCCTGCTGTCAATTGCGGTAGCAACCGGTCTCCCGGCGGATGAAGCCTACTGGATCGATGTACGGACCGCCGGGGAATTCAATGCTGAACACGTTTCCGGGGCCGTTAACATCCCTTACACGGAAATCGCCGCCCGGATCGGTGAGGTGACCACGGACAAGGGTGCTCCGATCTACGTGTACTGCAGAAGCGGTCGGCGTTCCGGCATCGCCAGGGAAACCCTCATTGCGCAGGGTTTCACGAACGTGACTAACCTCGGCGGATTACAGGAGGCCCAGGCCAGGGCCGGTAAGGCTACCGACCAGTAAGTAATGTTCGCACGCCAGGTTCAGCCTATGCGGATCCCTTGAGTTTTTGCACGCCCATCAGGCGCAGTGCAAATTTCTCCCAGTAGGGTTCAACCCTGCCCTGCTTGATCTTCCGCAAATAGTACTTTTCAAAGCCCACCTTGGCCCAGTGCACCCATTTGCCCGAACCTGACCAGTTCGTATTACGCGGGGGTATCTGCGGCAACGCCATGAACGCCACGCCACGGTCACCGAAATCCGCCAGGCAGAAGGCGTTCCAGGTTGCGGTATGCGTTGGCGCTTTGTCTGCCAGCAGTTCTGCGATGTTCTGAACTGTTGCCGTAACCATCGATTCGATCATGTAACCGGTCTTTGGCACGCCAACCGGCAGCGGTGTTGCACCAACAGGCGGTATGGCAACGCAGACACCCACGGCAAAAATATCCGGATAAGTCGGATTGCGCTGATTCTCATCCACCACGATGAAACCTCTCGGGTTCGACAAGCCCTCGATCCCCATGACGGCCTCGATTCCGGTGAACGCCGGCAGGATCATCGAATGTGCGAATTCGATCTCATGGCTTGCTTTGTCACTTCCGTCTTCGTTGACCTGCGTGATTTTCATGACACCGTCTTCAACCTGGTCGATGCGGGAATTGCTATACCACTTGATGTGCCGCTCGCGCATTTCCGATTCCAGCATGGACTTGGTGTCACCGACACCGTCCAGGCCGAGGTGGCCGATGTACGGTTCGGGCGTGACGAAAACCATCGGCACCTTGTCCCTGATTTTTCTTTTCCTCAACTCGGTTTCGATGATAAAGGTGTATTCATAAGCCGGTCCGTAACATGAGGCGCCCTGTGCCGCACCAACGACAACAGGCCCCGGGTTGGCGCAGAATTTTTCGAACGAGTCGGAGATCAGCGATGCGTGATCGGTCTTGCAGACGGATTGGGTATACCCGCCGTGGGGTCCAAGCCCGGGAATTTCGTCGAACGCCAGCCGGGGGCCACTGGCAATGACCAGGTAGTTGTAGGACAGAAGCTCGTCATCTTCAAGCAGCAGGTTGTGGCTTTCCGGCTGTACTTTTTTTACCGCCGTACCGATGAAACGAATACCATGCCTGGGCATCAGCTCATTAAGGTCCAGCCGGATCGCCTCGGGAGTGCGCCACTTGACGGCAACCCATGGATTAGAAGGCGTGAACTCGAAGTGTTCCTGGTCCGATACCAGGATAATTTCATGGCTGTCACCCAGCTCATCCTTGAGTTCAAAAGCAGTGGACAACCCGCCAATTCCTCCTCCAAGAACAACAATGGTACTCATCAGCTCTCTCCTTTGATCAATTCCTCTATGGTCCGGTTGAACGGCGTGCGCAGGTAAGACACGCCGTTTGATTCGCTGTCAGGTGCCGCACCGCCCGCAATGTTGAACTGCAAAGACGGGAGTATCAGTTTCGGCAGGTTCAACTGGCTGTCCCTCCCGGTTCTCATGGCTATGAATTCCTCACGGCTGGTTTCTGCTCTCAGATGGATGTTGGTCTTCATGGACTCTTCAACTGAAACACGACAGACCGCCTCCTGGCCGTCTTTGGGATAATCGTGACAGAGATACAGCAGCGTATCTGCAGGCAATTGGTATAACTTCATAATCGAGTCATAAAGCTTTCCGGCATCACCCCCTGGAAAATCGCACCTCGCCGAGCCGAATGCCGGTGCAAAAAGGGTGTCTCCGATGAAAGCGGCATTCCCGGCGAGATAGACAATGCTGTCTCCGGTGTGCCCGGGCGTCTCCATCACACGGATGTCGAGACTGCCCAGTTTGATGACGTCGCCCTCTTTCAACAGGCGGTCGAACTGGCTTCCGTCTGTTTCCGTGTCCGTCATGTTGAACACCCGGACAAAATTCTCCTGTACACCACAAATACCGGCGCTACAGGCTACTTTTGCACCTGTTCTGCGCCGGATGAGATCTGCAGCCGTCAGGTGATCCGCATGGGCGTGGGTTTCGAGCACCCACTCCAACTCGTAACCTGCCTGGCTGGCTTCGTTCAGCACGTTATCGATGAAGGTGGTACCGACCAGGCCACTGACAGAATCAAACACCAGGACGGGGTCTATTATGGCTGCGCGCTGTTCAACCCCGTCTGCAAGAAGATGGGTCCACGTGCCGCTTTGCGGCTCATGAAAAGACTGGATTTCCATGGTTTACAGATTACCAGAATTGTTACATAAGAAAGTGCTTATTAAGTTATTTGTAATTTAGATAAATTGCAAATAAAATTCTGGTTATGGACTTCGAAGCCATGCAGAAAAACGCGACCGATGCAGTCAGCCTTCTCAAGGGGCTTGCCAACGAAAGCCGGCTGATGATCATGTGTGTGCTTTCGGAAGGCGAAGTATCCGTTGGACAGTTGAATCAGCGGATCAAGCTCAGCCAGTCGGCCTTGTCACAACACCTGGCCGTTCTGCGGGAGCAGGGCCTGGTAAAAACCCGCCGGGAGAGCCAAACCATCTATTACCGGCTGGAAGACTCGGCCGCGGTGAACATCATCGAGTTGTTGCACGACGTATACTGCGAAGCCTGATTACTTTCCGATACAGAAACTGGAAAAGATCTCCCCGAGGAGGTCGTCCGGTAACAGTTCTCCGGTAATTTCTCCAAGCGCCTGCTGGGCCAGTCGCAATTCTTCTGCCAGCAACTCTCCTGCCTGCAGATTAACCATGGCCTCAGTACCGCCCTTGAGGTGTTCCGCGGTGCGTTTGAGCGCATCGACGTGTCTTTGCCTGGCGGAGAAACTCCCTTCCAACTGATCCGCCGCACCCACGGCTTCTCGTATCCTGCTCCGGAGTTCATCCATACCCTGCCCGGTTTTCGCGGAAAGCCATACCACGCCTTCATCGGTTTCGGCCCCCGGTTCAGCAGACACGAGGTCAACCTTGTTGAAAACAGCGATTGAGTTCACGCCTTCAGGAATTTCCGAGAGCAGGCTGTCATCCCGAAAATCGCTGACGGTGCTGTCCATGACGACCAGCACGATATCGGCTGACGCCAGCGCCTGCCTGGCCCGCCTGACCCCTTCGGCTTCGATGACGTCGCTGGTTTCACGGATCCCGGCTGTATCAGCCACGTGCACAGGAATACCATCCAGGTCGATCTGTTCCCGCAAGACATCCCGGGTCGTTCCGGGAATATCTGTCACGATGGCACTTTCCTGGCCGGACAGGGCATTGAGAAGACTCGATTTACCGGCGTTCGGGCGGCCAGTGATCGCCAGTACGATACCATCCCTGAGCAGTCGCCCCTGCCTGGCTTCGGCCAACAATCCGTTGAGGTGCGCGACCGCTTCAGCCACCCGCTCGAGGATGTCACTCTCAGCCAGAAAATCGATTTCTTCGTCCGGAAAATCAATGGCTGCTTCGACAAAAACGCGGATGGAAGTCAATTCCTGCTGCAAATCGTGAATCCTGGAAGAAAAAACGCCTTGCAGACTCCTCTGGGCTGCCCGCGCCGCAGCGTCGGATCCGGACTCAATCAAGTCGGCAATGGCTTCCGCCTGGACCAGGTCCAGTTTGTCGTTCAGGAAAGCTCGTTCTGAAAATTCACCCGGCCGGGCCATTCTGACCCCAAGCTCCAAAACACGCTGCAGCACCTGCTGCAGAATGAAAGAGCCACCATGCCCTTGCAGTTCAAGCACATGTTCCCCGGTAAACGAATTGGGTGCTGGAAAATACAGCACAATTCCGGTGTCTATAACCCTGCCCAGATTGTCTTTGAAATCAGAAAGTGCGGCGAAACGCGCCTCGGGCAGCCTGCCGGTCAATTCCCGGGATACCCTGGGTGCATCCGGACCTGATACACGCACAATTCCCAGTCCCCCGGTGCCGGCGGCCGTGGCAATTGCGCAAATCGTGTCAGCGCCCTTTTTCATTGTCCCAAAATCGGCGTGGTTCAGTCCGCCGCAGCAATTTTCCGGGTGATGTAATACTGCTGCGCCAGTGAAAGACCGGCGTTGGTTGCCCAGTAAAGCACCAGGCCTGCCGGGAAAAACGCGAACATGATGGAAAAAACGACTGGCATCATGGTCATCATTTTCTGCTGCAGTGGATCCATTCCCACCATCGGCGTCAATCGCTGGGTTGCGAACATGAAGGCCGCATTCAGTAACGGCAGAATGAAGTACGGATCCCGCACAGACAGGTTATCGATCCAGAGGATAAAAGGCGCTTGCCTGAGCTCCACGGATTCCAGCAACACCCAGTACAATGCGATGAAAATGGGAATCTGGACCAGGATGGGCAAACAACCGCCGAGCGGGTTTACTTTTTCCTTCTTGTACATCTCCATCATGGCCTGGCTCATGCGCTGGCGGTCATCACCGTAGCGCTCCTTGAGCTGTTCGATCCGTGGCTGAAGTTTGCGCATACGGGCGGTGGACCGGTACTGCGCTTCCGTCAGCTTGAAAAACGCGGCCTTGATCAGGATGGTCAGGATGACAATTGCCCAGCCCCAGTTACCTACAACGCTGTGGATCTTGGCCAGAAGCCAGTAGAGGGGTTTTGAGAAGACTGTGAAAATACCGTAATTGACCGTGTATTCCAGACCTGATGCAACATCCGGAATTTCGTCCTGTAGCTTCGGTCCAATGTACAGACGGCTTGAAAACTGGGTGCTGTCGCCGCTGGCGACCAGCCTTGCCGGAGAAACATTGCGTGCGACATATCTTGGCCAGCCATTACCGGTAATGGCCTGTGTCGTATACGTCACCTCGTCTTCTGCCGGTGGAATCCAGGCGGCAAAGAAATAGTGCTGGATCATTGCCAGCCAGCCGCCACGGGATGTTTTCTTGTAAGGCTCGTCGGCTACGTCGTCAAAATCGATCTTCTCGAACTTGTCTTCGGGATTGTAAAAGCCGATGCCTTCAAAACTGTATCTTGATGGATTGGTGAATCCGGCAGATTCTTCATCACCGGGCACCGATCGTTGCAGTTGGTCGTACCGGCTTCCCGTCCAATCTGAACCACTGCGGTTGTCCACATCGTGCAGAACATCGATTTC
>JARFQZ010000133.1 GCA_029287515.1 Lysobacterales bacterium | reverse complement strand
GTATCACCCCTCAGACCCGGGTCGGTATCGACAATTTTCAATTCGGTGAAGTTGGGGGGGGTCACACTGAGTGGCTCGCCGTTGTAGAGCATCACCTGGCAGAGATCCTCTTCCTTGAGCCATTTCGCACCGTCTCCCATGGCTTCTTTTGCAACGGCGTGCTGTTCGTAGGTGCCGGGGTCCATGAAATGCCAGAATTCACCGTCGCTATAGAGGTATTGCATTTCCATCTCGAATACATCGGCAGCTTCGACAGAATCACCGGACTTGAAGGTTCGCTCGATGACCCGGCCTGTTTTCAGGTTCCTGACGCGTACGCGATTGAATGCCTGGCCTTTGCCCGGTTTTACAAATTCGTTTTCAACAATATTGTAAGGTTCGCCATCCAGAAGTATCTTCAGACCACCTCTGAACTCATTAGTGCTGTAGCTTGCCATTGAGAACTCCGGCTTAAAAGAGGAATGATAACGCGAACAGTGACGCGACACCATGCAAGGGAGTGGTCGCTGTTAATTCATTCATAAATCAGCCATAATCAAGCTGTCCGTATGACTGTTTTTACCTCTGAATCGGGATTCACTAAGAGACGTAATTAATTGATTCAAGGTAGATAAGTGTGTTAAAAACAACACTTAAGTAAAGGGCATGGAGGCCAGTTACCTATGCACAGCGTTAATCTCTTAGTTATCGATCGCTCGCCAGAGTCCGCTGAGCATATCAATTCCCTGCTTCGCAATTCCGGAATTAAAATTCATGTTATTTACGCTGCTTCCGCCACGGAGATAAAGCGTTCTCTCGACACCGATGCTCCTGTTCTCCTCCTTTATGCAGATCCTGAAGAGACTGAAGCATCGATTGAAGAAGTCAGTGAACTGGCATCGGCTTTCAATGTACCTCTGGCCCTGTTCTCCCCCTTGGATGATCCGGACCGGCTCACCAGGATATTGACCACAACCGCCTGTTTCGTGATCAATTCTGAAGATGAAGGCTTACTGACAGACTCGGTAAACAGGTTGGTGCGAGCCAGCGAAAACGAGAGGAACCAGGAAAAACAGGCCCGGTTTGTCGAAGAACTGGAGCACCGGTACAACCTTCTTTTGGACAGCTCGCGAGATGCGATCGCCTACGTTCACGAAGGATTGCACGTTTACACCAACCGTGCCTACAAAGAGGCACTGCAGGTAAGAAGCGACGACGATGTTGCCGGCTTGTCCTTGCTTGAAATGCTGGACGCAGGGGAAACCAACCTCAAGGCTCTTTTCAAGGGCCTGACCAAGGGCGAGTTTCCGGCCGAACCGCTGCCGGTCAAAGTAAAGTGCCCTGACGGCAGCGAGTTTGAAGCAAACCTGGTTTTTTCACCTGCGCGCTTCGATGGCGAAGACTGCACCCAGATGATGGTGCAGCGATCCGACTCTGCCAATGCCCTGGCGGCGGAGCTGGAGCGACTCCGGATGATTGACCCGCTCACCCGCCTCCATAACAGGCGCGCTTTCTCGAACGCTTTGGAAGAATGCATTTCTTCGGGTTCATCCGACGAAGCAGCCGCAGTTCTCTACATTGAAGCGGACGGCGTCACCGAGTTGCAGGATGAACTGAACGCCGAATCGATCGATCAATTCATCTCCGACATGGCAAGTATTGTCCGGCAAAACATCGATGATCGCGACATTGCGGCACGGATCGGTGATCACGGCTTTGCTGTCCTGGTGACACGACAGACCGTGCAGGACCTCGAATCAGTGGCAGAGGATATCCTCAAGGCATACCGCAGTCATATCATAGAGATCGACGACCGGGCCATATCCATGACCTGCAGTATCGGCATGGCCGGTGTGGGCCGACTGGCTATGACCTCACCGGAAATCATCGCCCGGGCACGCAAGGCACAGGCAGAAGCGGCCGAAACGGGAGACCGGCTGGTTTCTTTCAAGCCACAGCTCACGGCGGTTTCTACCCCGGACGGCGAAACGGACTGGGCGGACCGGATCAGGGTCGCCCTGGCGAACCAGGATTTTTACAGCGTACAGCAATCGATTGTCGATCTTGACGGCGAAGGTGAGCAATTGTTGGAGAACATCACGTTCATGCGTGGAGAAAACGGTGACCACACGTCGTCGGAATTCATGACGGCAGCGGAAATGAACGACCTCGCCGGCACAATCGATCGCCATATCATTCCCGGTTTGCTCAAATCGTTGGTTGATCGCGAAGAACGGCAGATAATCAGCCTGAGTAACAACTCCATTCTCGATTATGGCTTCCCGGGCTGGTTTGCCGATCAGATGAAAGCGGCCTGCGTAGAGGGCGACAAAATCATCCTTCAAATTGATGCGACCTCTGCCTATACCAATCTCAGACCGGCACAACGCCTGATGAAAGAACTCAAGCCGCTGGGCTGTCACCTGGCGGTTCGCCAGTTCGATGACGAAAGACGCTCGAGCCAACTGCTTGAGCACCTGGACGCCTCATTCGTCAAGATAGCTCCTGAGCTGACCCAAGACCTGACCGCCAACACAAAGAACCAGGAAGCCGTGCGAAAGATCGTAGAAGCGGCAGATCCACACGGGATATTGGTGATTGCCGATGAAGTCGCAGACACATCCAGCCTGGCGGTACTCTGGCAGTGTGGTGTTAAATTGATAGCAGGCGCATTCCTGCGCGAATCATCACAGGTGCTGGCACAGTAAACAGCTATTAGAATCTGCCTCATGGTTTCAATCGGCAGATTTGCACCCTCTCCTACAGGTGACCTTCACTTTGGCTCTTTGTTGGCCGCGGTCGCCAGTTATCTGCAAGCAAAGTCATGCGGTGGACAATGGCTGGTCCGAATTGAAGATATCGATCCACCGCGGGAAGTGCCTGGCAGCGCAGCCGGCATCCTGCAGGACCTGGAACGATTCGGGATGCATCCCGACCGGGAAGTGTTATATCAAAGCACCCGCACAGGAGCCTATGAATTGGCTATCAATAAGCTTCTGGACAGCGGACTCGCCTACTGGTGCGGGTGCAGCCGCTCCGAAATACCGGCTTCCGGAATTTACCCCGGCACCTGCCGTTATGGGCTGCCTCCAGGGAAAACCGCTCGGTCTGTGCGTCTGAGGGTGAGCGACAAAATCATCCGATTCAATGATGCCATTCAGGGCCTTGTCGCAGAAAATCTTGCAGAAACCGTCGGTGATTTTGTCATCAAACGAGCCGATGGGGTCGCAGCTTATCAGCTTGCCGTGGTCGTGGATGACGCCTTCCAGGGAATCACGGAGGTCGTACGGGGAGCTGACTTGCTGGATTCCACCGCCCGCCAGGTTTACCTGCAACAACTCATGGGTTTCAAAACGCCACTTTATGCCCACCACCCCGTCATAACGGATGCAAAGGGCAGGAAACTGGGAAAGCGCTATGGCTCGGATCCGATCACATCACTGTCCCCGCTTCAGGTACTGCGCCGGGCCCTGGTGGCACTCGCACAGCCCTGCCCGGCACTGGCCGGCATGGATGAGCTCTGGCACTGGGCGCTGCGTAACTGGCAATTGTCGCGCATACCTGCGGTCCGGGAATTGATCCTGAATCCGTCTGATTCCGAATAGAAAATGCGAATCACGTTATAATGCACGATCATCCGTGTGAGCACTTAAATGAATTCCAACTATCTAGACTTCGAACAGCCCATTGCGGAACTGCAGGCCAAAATTGATGAACTGAAAAACGTCGGTTCGGACAATGCGATGAACCTCGATGAGGAGATCCGGCGCCTGGAGATCAAAATGCGGCAGCGGATCAAGAGCATCTTCAGAGAGCTGACGCCCTGGCAGATCTCCCAGCTCAGCCGCCACCCACTCAGGCCATATACCCTTGACTACATCGACAAAATTTTCGATGAATTCCACGAATTGCATGGTGACCGCGCGTTTGCCGATGACCATGCAATAGTAGGTGGTCTTGGCCGGTTCAGGGGTCGCGCCGTGATGATCATCGGCCAACAGAAAGGTCGGGATACCAAGGCGAAGATTTTTCGCAACTTCGGCATGCCACGACCCGAAGGTTACCGCAAGGCCATGCGGCTGATGAAGATGGCTGCCCGGTTTCACCTGCCCTTGCTGACCTTTATCGACACACCGGGCGCCTATCCCGGGGTTGGCGCCGAAGAGCGTGGCCAGTCGGAGGCTATTGCCCGCAACCTGAAGGTCATGGCCCGCCTGCCGGCACCTATCATCTGCACTATCATTGGTGAAGGCGGGTCCGGGGGAGCCCTTGCCATCGGCGTTGGCGACCGGCTCAATATTCTTCAGTACAGCACCTATTCGGTGATCAGTCCTGAAGGCTGTGCTTCAATTCTGTGGAAAGACGCTGCAAATGCCGAAGATGCTGCTACTCAACTGGGAATCACCTCGGGCCGCCTCAAAGAACTGGGACTGGTCGACAAGGTGATTCGTGAGCCACTGGGAGGCGCCCATAAAGGTCCCGATCAGGTGGCATCACGAATCGCAGACACCATCGAGAAACAGCTGGATGAACTCGGAGACAAGACGACGGACCAGTTGCTCGAGGAGCGTTATCAGCGACTTCTGAGCGTCGGCGAATACCAGGACTGAATTGACGACTGCCGTTATGCCGGATATTCCTGTTTTCGATAGCCAGCATCTGCTGAGAGCGTTGGCGCTACTGCCTACCCCGCGCCGCTTCTGGGTCGGGTTCAGTGGTGGCGCCGATTCCACGGCCCTTCTGCAGGCCATGTGGGAACTGCGAGACCAGCTGCCGGCACCCTTTCATGCTGTACATTTTCATCATGGGCTGCAGTCGGAGGCTGATGACTGGCAGGAGCACTGTCGCGCTTTCTGCCTCGACAAAGACATTCCATTCCACTCCGAAAAGCTCGAGATCAGTCAAGTCGGGCGAAGCAGCCTGGAGGAAGAATCACGTAACTGCCGGTATCGCGCAGTAGCGCAAATCCTGGATGACCGGGAAATGTACCTGACCGCTCACCATGCCGAGGACCAGGCGGAAACACTCTTCCTCAACCTGATGAGAGGCAGCGGAGTCGAAGGCCTGGCCGGGATTCCTGTCCTTCGAAACCTGGAAAAAGGCTGGGTTGCCAGGCCCTTACTGGATTGCAGGCGGGCTCAATTGGAACAATTCCTTGCGGACCGGTGTGTTCACTGGCTGACCGACCCATCCAATGAAGACATCGGATTTGACCGTAACTATCTTCGCCAACAGCTGTTCCCACTGCTGGAAAAACGCTGGCCTGGCGTCATCAAGCGGCTTTCACGCACCGCGAGGAATGCGAGGATCACGGCCACCGCGATGGCGCTTTTCATTGAAAGCCAGTCCGGGGACCTGATCAGGGATAAACTCAAAATGCCGCTGCAAAAACTGCTTGAACTCGAGCCTGAAATGCAAACGCTGATCGTGCGCCAATGGCTCAGGCGTCACGAAGTTCCGGCGCTGCCGGAAGCGCGCCTGAGGGAGTTCCTGGAGCAGGTCGCTGGCTCTGAATTGACGAACCAGGCAGAAGTTCAGTGGGCTGACTGGATGATCAAGCGCTATCAGCGTGATCTCTGGCTCCACCGGCGAAAACCTTTCATGACCTGCCCCGAGGTGCATTGGCAAACCGGGATGGACCTCGATATTGGCCCCGATTCAGGCCGGTTGCGCCTTAAAGGAAGCCCGGTGGATTTGCCCGGTTCATGGCTGGTCAGGGCCCGCAAAGGGGGCGACCGGATCAGGATGTTGCCCAGCGGGCCGAGTCACAAGCTCAAGAAATTGTTCCAGTCTTCATTCATACCACCCTGGTTACGGCCAGGAATCCCCGTACTGGTGTGGGACGATGAGCCTGTTGCACTGGGTGACTGGGTGATTGGCCACAGGCTACAGGCATGGCTTTATGAAAACGATCTCAAACTGAAATGGCAGCCCGCCGATCCCGTGCTTGCGCGGCTTCGCATGGATTGCCAGCGTTGAAGGAATCATGACAAAAGACAAGCAAAAACTCCCTGATTTTGAAAAATCACTGGCCGAACTGGAAACGCTGGTCGAGCAGCTGGAGTCCGGAGACTTGAGCCTCGACCAGTCGCTGAAACAGTTCAAACGAGGAATCGAACTCACCCGGCATTGCCAGGGAGTTCTGGATGATGCGCAGCAAACTGTCAGGCAATTGATGGACGTTGACGATGAGTCCTCTTCTGCCCCATTCGATACCGGTGACTGACTCGACGCAGGAAATAGCGGGCTGGCGAAAACGTTTCGAACCCGTTCTCG
>JARFQZ010000082.1 GCA_029287515.1 Lysobacterales bacterium | reverse complement strand
TGGATTAGTGTTTCTGCATGACTATACAATTGCTTTCTCTCGAGCCTGATGGGCTCGGTTACTGATCGAGGAGCGGTATACCTGGCCGGTACGTGCCGTTCTGTAGGGAGGGGGTAGCCTTCAGGCTACCTCCTACCAGATTAGGCAGGAGTCGACCCATTGCGGACGCTCGTTATTTTATTTAATTGCACCTACATACGTGGTTCCACGTACCGCTTTTAGATATAACCTATAAAATAATGCGATGACGATTGGCGCAACCATTTGATGTATGTCAACAACCAACGTCTTTCACTTACATAGTCTCAATTCGGTAATAAATCCTGTGTAGTCTTTATTTTTAGACAAATAAGGAGAGCCAAGATGGCAACTGATAAAAAACCAGGACTTCCAGTCATTCGCAAAGCCGATGATATTTTTGCAATATTCGACCAGATTCAGGACATGATCCGGGAGCGTGCATTCCATTTTTTTAATAACCGCAACTCCGATGAAGGCGATGCGTTGTCGGATTGGTTGAAAGCGGAATCGGAGGTTTTGACCGACATTGCCCTATCGTATGATGAGGATGAAAACCAAGTAACGGTTGAAGGTGATGTGACCGGGTTCTTACCAGAGGAAATTGAAGTCAAGACCAGGGACGGCGTACTTGAAATTGGCGGTATACATGCGGAGGAAAGCAGCAGCAAGAAAAAAGACGTGACAGAGACCACATCGAAGCAGATGAGTTTTCTCAGGTCTTTCACACTGCCCGACTCCGCCGACACAGATAAAATAGACGTACAGCTAACCAGTGGAAAATTTTCAGCCAAGATACCTAAGAACAGCTCATTAGGTCTGTAGCAAATTGGTATTTACCCCATGGTGGGTGTTTATGG
This sequence comes from Lysobacterales bacterium, assembly GCA_029287515.1. GTDB lineage: Bacteria > Pseudomonadota > Gammaproteobacteria > Xanthomonadales > SZUA-36 > JAHEFT01. Next base: position 4,690 of record JARFQZ010000082.1, on the reverse strand, counting down.
ATTGATATAGAGAACGGCCCCGTCGGGGCCTTTTTCCATTTGTATCAAATGTCGGGTTCTGGCCGAGGCCGTAAACAGAGCTCCAGCGAGCAACCAAGAGTTATCTTTCTGATATTATAAGAGTTAGCAAAACTCTATTGCTGCGGATAGACGATGTTCTGTAACCCCGGCGAAAGATTACCCGTCTATACTGGAGAAAAGACTTTGCAGCATCAATGCGTAATCCGATCGGCCAGAGGAGGTTTTCAATGGCAGATATTCAAGGGTTGTTGGGGGAAGATAGCGAGTTCTTGCTGGCGCATGTTTGCCGGGGTATTCCGAAGGAGATGCTACATCCGCCAGGCCCGGATTTTGTCGACCGCGTAGTGGCAGACAGCGATCGAGGCCCGCGGGTGCTGAGAAATCTGCAGGCCTTGTACGATCATGGCCGTCTCGGGGGTAGTGGCTACATGTCGATTCTCCCAGTGGACCAGGGCGTCGAACATTCGGCAGGCGCATCTTTTGCACCGAATCCACTATATTTCGATCCGGAAAACATCATCAAACTGGCTATCGAGGGCGGCTGCAATGCGGTCGCATCCACAATTGGAGTGCTCGGATCAGTGGGCCGCAAATATGCCCACAAGATTCGGTTTCTGGTCAAGATCAATCACAATGAACTGCTGACTTATCCCAATCACTTCGACCAGACATTGTTCGCCAGCGTTGATCAGGCGTTTGAGCTGGGCGCGGCCGCAGTAGGTGCCACGATTTTTTACGGGTCCGGTGAATCACGTCGCCAGATTCTGGAGGTTAGTGAGGCCTTCGCCCATGCGCACGAGCTTGGCATGGTTACCTTCCTGTGGGCTTACCTGCGCAACTCCGCGTTTAAGAAAGACGACGTTGATTACCACACGTCGGCTGACTTAACCGGTCAGGCCAATCATCTGGCGGTGACTATTGAGGCAGATATCGTCAAGCAGAAGCAGGCGGAACGCAACGGTGGTTACACTGCGATCAAATTCGGTAAAACCCATCCCAAGGTCTATGAGGAGCTTACTAGCGACCACCCGATTGATCTGGTGCGCTATCAGGTTGCCAATTGTTACATGGGACGTGTCGGCATGATCAATTCGGGAGGACCCTCCGGTAAGGACGATCTGCATCAGGCGGTGCGTACCGCAGTCATCAATAAGCGAGCTGGCGGAATGGGACTGATTTCGGGACGCAAGGCGTTTCAGCGGCCAATGCCTGAGGGTGTGAATCTGCTGAACGCGATCCAGGACGTCTATCTATCAAGCGATGTGACGATAGCTTGACTATTTTTGGAAGTGATCGAAGAAATAGCACAGCGTTTCTCGCAATGACAGGTTTTGGCCGGACCTGGAATAACAGCCTTCACTTAGCGGGGCTTACCAAACCCAGGCTGGGTGTCTGCTCCTAATGCCATAGCTGCCTATTCATAATCATTAATATTAGTCGAGACTGAAATACAGCCATCGACCCTTTGCGGCCGTTCGCTAAATTTAGCTATGCTGACCGTTATACGGTTAGTGACAGTATTCGATCACGGCTGGTTCGACATTTGCTCCAACATTCGAGTATCTGCATATTAGAATCCGCAGATCTTATTACCTATCCGTTCATTCAACGGGGACAGTGCCCACAAAGCCGTAATACGCTCGCTCACCAATCCAGCAATCGATAACGGCCTGCTCCCCGCCAGCCGGGGTGCCCATGAGATTCTGCGCACGTGATCGGCTTTTTCCCCAAAAAAACCCGCCCCTGAACGGGGCGGGCATTTTCAGCTTTATGACGTTCGGATCGACGGATTAATCGTCGTCGTACTCGTCGTCATCGTCGGACTTCGACGCCGGACCGCGCAAGAACAGCAGCTGACCGCCCTCCTTCAGGTCCCCGTCGATGATGCGGCTGTCGTCGTTAAACCTGTCCTGGTCATCGATTCCGTGATTCTGGACATCGAACAGGAACAGCGAGCCGGCCGGTTCGCCGAACAGCTTCGAAACATCGAGGATCCCCGAGCTTTCGGGTTTGCCGACCTCGTCGGGGGCTTCGTCTACAGCATCGGTCCAGACCGGGATGGATGCATCGAGCACCACGCTGCGGTCAATTTCGGCGACGCGTGCCGCGTTGCCGGACCACGGATCGAGCCGAACGATACCGGACTCGACGGGATTGATTGCCGTGTAGGTAGCGGTGCTGACAGCCTTGTCTTCCTGTACATAGATCATGCCGTCGTCGGCCCAGTCCAGGTTGTCAGGAGAGCGCAGGGTGCCGGCTGGATCGGCGTCCCCGTCGTACATGATACGCAACTCGGCTTCGAGGTCGTCGAAGTCAGTATCGATCGTGTAGACGGTGCCGTAGACGTCAGCGGCGCCGAGGTCGAACTCGCGGCCTGTGGAAGCAAGCACGGCTTCGCTGCCATTGCGTGGATTGGTAGCGACATCTTCAGGACGTGAGAACTGGAAAGCCCCCAACGCTTCGGCTCGGGTCCACAGGGTTTCCTGCGTCGGGTAACCGTACTCGTCGAATCCGGTGGAACCGTCGTTCGACGGTGTACCGCTCGGGCTGTTATCGATCTCGACCCAGCTGCCCTCGAGCGTACCCGCAGTGTTGAACTGGATCGGGGAGACGATTGCGCGATCATCCGCGACGAATACGTACAGCTTGCCGCCGCTCAGGCCGTTGCGCTCGAGAAAGTTGCCATTCCTTTTCTTGGTACCCACGTACAGGTACAGCGGAGCCGCCTCTTTCTCGCCGTCGCCGTCCGCGTCGAACGGGGACTGGTCGTCAGCCAGGATGAAGGCGACCGTTGACTTGCGGCCGGTATCGATCTGGGTAATGTTCTCCCACGCGCCGCGGCCCATGGCAGGTACGGCCCAGATATCGCCAGTTTCGACATCCAGGGCCCATTCAGCACCGCCAGTGCCGGTGAAGCTGCCGCCGGTTTCTTCGCCGGTGAAATAGATTCGGTCTTCGATGCCGCGACCCGAGCCATTCCGGCCTTTCCTGCCGTCCCCCTTGCGGCCGCCGAACTCAAGCGGCTCCACCAGAACCGATGAGCAGAAACGGGTAAATCCACCGTTTTCCTGGTCGGCGGGCAGGAACGAGGTGTCGGTGGCGATTTCACCGTTTGCATCGTAGATCACGTTGTAAGCGAGGCCCGCATCGACGATGGCCTTGGAAAACTTGTCAATGTCGAAATAGGAAACGCGGGCACCGGTCATCTGGAAGGTACCACCCTGGCCGTTGTTGACCTCGTAGGGGTAGCCGTCTCCAAAGGTGAGTTCATGGTTAGCGAACACACGTACCGTGTGCTTGTCGAGTTCATAGGCACCCAGACCGTCGAGAATACCGGGTGGCGTATAATTGCCGGCGGTTGTAGGATTCAGATCGCCGTCCGTGTAGTGCAGGGTCTCGCCGACGGTCAGAAGCGGAGCCGTCACCATGTAGCCATTCTGGCCGAAGGCCATGCTCTCGTTTGCCGAAGCGGGTCCCCCAGCCACAACCTGTCCCGCGGCCAGAGCCGTTGAAACACCAAACGCTAGTGCAGTTAGTTGTTGATTCACTTATAACACCTCTTTAGTTCAGTAAACACATTATAAAAATATGTCCCGCCCCGGATGCCGCCGGCTTCAGCAGCGTCCAGGGAAAGATCGAGTAGCCCAACTTGATGAGCATGGGAAAGCTAGCAAAGCGATGTGACAGAATTTCGGCATAAGTATTACGGTTACGTGTCGATGGTACGGATCTGTCATCGGCCACACCGCCAGCAGGATGCGCGGCATCCCGAATCGTCAGCACTGAGCGCCCGACGATTCGCGCGCCATGCAATGTGCGTCCGGATTTGCTCCGGCTGTTAGCACCTCGGCACAAGCGCGGCAGTCAACCGGTAACAAGTAGAGGCATACTAATCAGGGAAGAAGCAACGCTGGCTGCGGTTTCAAATCGTGAAAAGGATAAAGTGTAAGAATGCCCCGGGCGTTAACGGTCGGCCAGACAATGTGAATGCCTGACCGCCGCAGGCCCGCGGTTCCAATCCCTGATACCTGGAGCGAATCATCGGGGACAGACCACGGTATCTGAGTGACCGCATCTGGCTGCATTTTCACCGTTTACTACCGATCCGGGAAGGGCTAGCCAGGATTTCTCACCGGTATGTTGGCAGACGAGTTGAATGCGTCCCATTATCAACACCGATGGGCAACACGAGTGAATGGTTGCGATTGAAGCAAGAGCCGGGTTGCCGATCGAGAAAATCGGCGCTTGTTGCGACCAACAGGTGCCTGCCACTCGATAAAATCTGTGTCCGCAGGCAGGGTCATCCCTGGGCCCTGCTTCAGACCCAAATTAACCACGACATAGGCAGATGAGTTTGCCGTTAACAGCGCAAAGGTATGCGTTGCAACCGTTGCAAGATCTGCCTAAACAACTCGGCATAGGGATAACTTTCGGAAAAGGCGATCCGGATACGTCGCACACTGAGCCGGATGTGTGCACCGATCTTGAACAGCTTTAAACGAATAGTATCGCACTGCGCTTTGGCCATGGAGGTACCGTTGAGTCCCAGACGCCGTAGCGTTTGCATCAGCACATAGGCAAACGAGGAGAAATATAACCGCAACTGATTGGAACGCATCTCGTGGGTTGACGTACGGTCTGCGAACAGCGCCAGTTGCTGTTCCTTGAT
>JARFQZ010000062.1 GCA_029287515.1 Lysobacterales bacterium | reverse complement strand
CCCGGAACCAAAACCCCGGGATGTCATTACTGAATTACAACGGGACAATGTTTGAACAATGGCCATTAGCTTAACCGAATCCGCAGCAAAGCGGGTGCGCAATTTTCTCGACCGGGACGGCGGCGTTGCGCTGCGCCTGGGCGTCAGGAAGACCGGATGCTCCGGATGGGCGTACACAGTGGACCTCGCGGAAGAAATCGGGGCCAACGACGCAGTGTTCGAACAGGGCGATGTGAAAGTGATCGTCGACCACGACAGCCTGGCCTACCTCGACGGCTCCACCATCGATTTCGTGTCCGAAGGGCTGGGTTCGACTATCCGGTTCGAGAATCCCAACGTCACGGAGGAGTGCGGTTGTGGTGAGAGTTTCACCATCGGCTGAACCCTGATATAATCCGTCGGCTTCGCTGCCGAAGGCGGCGATTTCCTTGCTTCACATCGCGGGCAATACCGGACGAAGGAAGCTTTGGTGGTGCGGCTCGATCGCACTGACAAATCCACAAGGAGTCACAATGACACACTACGAACTATGTTTTCTGTTTCATCCGGACCAGAGCGAGCAAGTTCCTGCCATGCTGGAACGTGACCGTGCGATGATCGAGGGCGCCAACGGCGCGATCCTTCGCCTGGAAGACAGGGGCCGACGCCAGTTGGCTTTCCCCATTGCCAAGCTGCACAAGGCCCATTACATCCTGATGAACATCGAATGTGATGGTGCAACCCTTGCAGAGCTCGAAGGTATCTTCCGCTTCAACGACGCTGTTCTGCGGCACCTGACGGTCAGTCGTCAGGAAGCCATTGTCGAACAGTCTTTGATGATGAAAGCGAAAGAAGAAAAAGACCGTTCGAGCCGTTCTTACGAAGAACGTAAAGCTGCGGAACCCAAGGCTGAGAAAGAAGCCAATGCGCCTGCCGGGGAAACTGCTGAAGCCGCTGATGCGGAAGCCGAAGCCGAAGTTAAGGCGGAAGCAACGGAAGAAGTAGCGGAAGAGGCAACGGAAGGGGCAGCGGAAGCAGCGGAAGAGGCAACGGAAGAGGCAGCTCCGGCTGAACTGGCTTCCGAAGAATCAAGCAAGAAGGCCGCAGACGCAGACAGCGCCGGCGCCTGATCAGGAACAGGAGAAATAACATGGCTCGTCAATTCAGACGCAGGAAATTCTGCCGCTTCACCGCGGACGGCATTACCGAGATCGATTACAAAGACATCAACATGCTCAAGCAGTACATCGGCGAATCCGGCAAGATCGTACCCAGCCGTATTACCGGTACCAAGGCGCGTTACCAGCGTCAGCTTGCCAAGGCTGTAAAGCACGCGCGTTACCTGGCGCTCCTGCCTTACACCGACAACCATTGATCTGCTGATCCATCAGGAGAACCAAAATGGAACTGATACTGCTTGAAAAAGTACAAAAACTGGGTGACCTGGGCGACAAGGTAAATGTCAAGCCGGGTTACGGACGCAATTACCTGGTGCCTGCCGGCAAGGCTATACCCGCGACGAAGGCCAATCTCGCTGAATTCGAAGCCCGTCGCGAAGAGCTCGAAAAAGCCGCCATGGCGAAGCTGTCTACCGCTGAAGAGCGAGTGACAGCAATGGACGGTTTCGAGATCGTGCTGGTGGCCAATGCCAGTGAAGAAGGTAAATTGTACGGATCAATCGGCCCCCGCGAAATTTCTGATGCGGTTTCCGAGCGTGGACTTGAGTTGAACAAATCTGAAGTTATCATGGGCGAAGGCCCGATCCGCTATACTGGTGAACATGAAGTGCTGGTTCACCTGCACGCGGACGTAGAAGCACATATCAAGGTCACCGTAAATCCGGAACAATAACAAGGAATGCCAGCCCCCAAACTCGCTACCGTCGAAAATCTGAAAGTCCCACCTCATTCACTCGAGGCAGAGCAGGCGGTACTTGGGGGGCTGTTATTGTCAGCGCGCGCGTTCGACCAGGTCGCGGATATCATCACCGAGACCGATTTTTATCGTGAAGATCACCGCCTGATATTTCGGGCCATCCATGAGCTCAGCAACAAGGGTAAACCCTGTGATGCCGTCACTGTAACCGAGTGGTTCGAATCGCACGGCCAGGTTGAGCAGGTCGATGGCGGCGGCTATATCAGCCAACTGGCTTCCAATACCCCCAGCGCAGCCAATGTAAAAGCGTACGCGGACATCGTCAGGGAGAAATCCATTCTCCGTCAACTGATCGATACCGGTGCGGAAATTACCTCCAGTTGCTTTGAATCGGAAGGCCGCGACAGCCAGGATCTGCTGGAAGAGGCGGAACGAAGGGTGTTTGCCATTGCAGACCAGGGCATGCGCAGCGGTTCCGGCTTTGTGACGGTGCAGGACACCCTCAAGGAAGCGATTGAAAAAATTCAGGAGCTGCACGAATTCGAAGGTGAGATCACCGGCACACCGACCGGTTTCAAAGACTTCGACAAGCTCACCGCCGGGCTCCAGGATTCAGACCTGATCATTGTCGCTGGCCGGCCCGCCATGGGTAAAACGACCCTGGCGATGAACATCGCTGAGAACGCGGCCATCAAGCATAATGTGCCGGTTGCAATATTCAGCATGGAAATGTCGGCGCTGCAATTGGTCATGCGCCTGTTTTCTTCACTGGGCCAGATCGATCAGACGCGCCTGAGGACAGGTAGCCTGGATGAACTTGACTGGCCCAAGCTGACTTCAGCGATGAATCTGCTGCACAAGAGTCACCTGTTCATCGACGAGACCCCATCGCTGTCTCCATCCGAGCTCCGCGCCCGCGCCCGAAGGCTGAAACGCGAGCACGACATAGGCCTGATCGTGGTGGATTACCTTCAATTGATGGCGGTGCCCGGTTCCACCGAAAACCGGGCAACCGAGATCGCGGAAATTTCACGGTCTCTGAAAGCCATCGCCAAGGAGCTTCATGTGCCGGTCGTTGCGCTGTCCCAGTTGAACCGCGCATTGGAACAGCGGCCGAACAAGCGACCCGTGATGGCGGACCTTCGCGAATCCGGCGCCATCGAGCAGGACGCCGACCTGATTATTTTCATCTACCGGGACGAGGTCTACAACGAAGACACCCCGGAGAAAGGCAAGGCCGAGATTATCATCGGCAAACACCGCAACGGCCCCACGGACACGGTGGCGTTGACATTCCAGGGACAATGGCTGAGGTTCGTCAACTACGCACCCGAATACGCCTACGCCCAACCCATTGAGTAGTTACTTGACTTAGTGTGAACCGGTTGGCGTTAGCCAGAGGTTCACCCAACCAAGTGGTCGAGCGCAGCCGCCTTCCGGCGGAGCCGGGAGCAGGGAAGCGAGTCTCTTTTATTCGTCAAAATCGGTCAGGTCGTACTTGCGAAGGTAGCCCCGTAGCTGGTGATAGGTCATACCGAGGAACTCAGCTGTTTTCTTCTGGTTGAACCGGCATTTCTTCAATGCAGCTTGCAACAGCCGGATTTCGGTTTCCTGAATGTGCTCTTTGAAATTGTAAGCCTCGGTTGGTGAGGAATCGACGCTGGTTGCCTCGCTATTCTCTTTTTCAGCGCCTGGCCGCCAGGGTGATTCAAAGGGATCGAAATTTATCTCCGAGATCGCTTCTTCGCTGCCAAGCGAAGTGTATACCGCTCGTTCGACCACGTTCTTAAGTTCTCGGACATTACCGGGCCATGCATACTCAAGAAGCATTATTCGGGCGGATTCTGTGAATCCCTCGAACAATTCCAGCCCCAGTTCGCCGGACATTTTTACCGCGAAGTGCTCTGCCAGCGGCAGGATGTCTTCCTGCCGCTCACGCAGCGGGGGCAGGGTGATGACGTCAAACGCCAGCCGGTCCAGCAGGTCGGCTCGGAATTTTCCCTCCTCCGCCAGCGCAGGAAGGTCCTCGTTGGTGGCGCCGATTATGCGGACATCGGTCGTGATGGTGTCATTGCCGCCGACCCGTTCCAGTTCACCGTATTCAATGACGCGCAGCACTTTTTCCTGTACCCGGTCTGAAGTATTGGCCAGTTCATCAAGGAACAAACTGCCTTCGTTGGCCAGTTCGAACCGGCCCAGGCGCCTCCGGGTTGCCCCGGTAAAAGAGCCGGCCTCGTGTCCAAACAGCTCCGTTTCCAGCAAGGATTCCGCCAGCGCAGCGCAATTGAGCTTCACGAAAGGGCGGTCCCATCTTGGAGACAGGTAATGGATGCGAGCGGCAATCAGTTCTTTACCGGTGCCGCGTTCGCCGATCACCAACACGGGCCGGTTGAGCTGTGCAACACGCGAAACCCGCTCCAGGACTTCTAGAAATACGGGTGATTCGCCGATCAGCGATTGTTCCTGAGGCTGTTCCATACTCAAGGCACACTCGTTCTGCTGAACGTCATTGTATGAATAACCGGCAGTTTACAACATGGGCTGGTGGTCATGGGCGCTATCTGTTACAAATTCGTCTGACCCGGGGACATTGAAAATGGCCAAAAACAAGACAACCTATAAATGTGAAAATTGCAATGCCCGGCTTGGTAAGTGGGCAGGGCAGTGCCCCGAGTGCCAGGAATGGAACTGTATCGTTGAATCCCTTCCCCAATCCGCTCCCGCCGGCCGGTTCGGCGGATATTCAGGGCAGCTCAGCAACGAAGTAAAAAATCTCGCTTCCGTGGATCAGGCCTCAATCGAGAGAATGCCCGTGGGAGTCGGTGAGCTGGACCGCGTGCTGGGAGGGGGCATCGTGCCGGGTTCCGTCATACTGCTGGGGGGCGATCCCGGCATTGGCAAATCAACGTTATTGATCCAGCTGGTGGCTGCACTGGCAGGCCGGTTCCCCAGTCTCTACATTACCGGAGAGGAATCTCTGGACCAGATTGGCATGCGGGCGCGACGCCTGGAGTTGTCACTGGACGGAATCCGTTGCCTGACTGAAACCTCGGTGGAACAGATCCTGGGTCACGCGGACGCAGAAAAGCCGCGTTTGATGATCATCGATTCGATCCAGACGGTGTATACCGAATCATTGGGTTCGGCGCCCGGTTCGGTGACCCAGATCCGGGAGTCCGCAGCCGCGCTGGTGCGCTGGGCCAAGGAAAACCACTGTTGCGTGATCCTGGTCGGTCACGTGACCAAGGAGGGCGCCCTGGCCGGGCCGCGTGTTCTCGAACACATGGTGGATGCCGTGCTTTATTTTGAAAGCGACGGCGGCAGCCGCTACCGCGTGGTCCGTGCCATCAAGAACCGGTTTGGCGCCGTCAACGAGTTGGGAATGTTCGCCATGACCGGCAAAGGTCTGAAGGAAGTGAAAAATCCATCAGCTATTTTTCTGTCCGGCCACGAGAAGCCTGTTTCAGGGAGCGCGATCACGGTGGTCAGGGAGGGCACAAGGCCCATCCTCCTGGAAGTCCAGGCGCTGGTGGACCTGAGTCACCTGAACAATCCAAGACGGGTGGCCCTCGGGCTTGAACAAAACCGGCTGGCCATGATGCTGGCCATACTGCACCGCCATGGCGGAGTGGCGCTGGCCGATCACGACGTTTTCATCAACGTCGTGGGCGGCATGAGGATTACTGAAACCGGTGCGGACCTGCCCATGCTGCTGGCGCTGTACTCGAGTTTTCGCGACCGGCCTCTCAAGGACCGCATGATCTGTTTCGGCGAAGTCGGGTTGTCGGGGGAAATCCGGCCGGTTCCCGATGGCGAACAACGGCTCAAAGAGGCAGCAGGGCATGGATTTAAAATGGCTGTTATCCCGGCGGCCAACGCACCTCGTAAACCCCTCGAGGGATTGACGGTTATTGCAGCCCGGAATGTTGGTGAAACGCTCGAGCGTATTGGACAGGGATGAAATTCGACTGGACCCAGGGCTTCGTGCCCCCGCCGGAGACGTCAGCAGCCATCCGGGTGATCAGACCATTGCTCATCATCCTGATGAGTTTTGCGCATTTCGGAATCCTCGACCATCTGAGCAGGATGAACAGCGCGGCGACGCTCGATTTCAGCAATTGGCTGATGGTGTTCCTGAAGGGCGGCCTGGCAAAAAGCGGCGTGCCGCTGTTGAGCCTGATTTCCGGCTACCTTGCCGTTCTCAGCCTGGAGCGGTACGGGTATCTTGAATTACTGGTCCGAAAGGCGCGCCGCCTCGTCTGGCCGTTGATCTGGGCCAACCTGCTGTTCATCGTCCTGATCACATGGCCTGCACAGGCGCAGAACCCGGAAGTCAGGCCTGACCTGCAAATCCACCCGTTCAGTGCCCTGGGATGGTTCCAGGCGACGTTTGCTTTCTACCGGATTCCGGCCAACGAGCCACTGTACTTTCTGAAAGATCTTTTTACCTGTTTCCTCTTGTTGCCATTGCTTGCGGCCGTTGCCCGCGTCAAGTATCTCAACGTCGCCGTTATCATCTGGATGGCCTGGAAGTGCATCTATCTCGAGTCGGCTTTCTTTTTTGAAATTTACCCACTGTGGTTTATGCGTTTTGACATCGTGTTCGCTTTTTACGTGGGAATACTCTTGTACCACTGGAAGCGGGGCCTGGTGATCCACAGCACCCCGGTCAATGCCGGACTGGTTTCGCTTTTTTTGTTCTCATCCGGGACAGCGGCCGTGGTTTATGTCCTGCTGGCACAGCCGGAGCACCGGGAATTGTTCCTCTGGCTGGATTTCGTGGTGAAATTATGCAGCGTGTTGGGTTGCGTTGCGCTCATGAGCTTGCTGGTGAGCCACCCCGGCAGAATTTCCGGTTTGCTGGACTGGCTATCGCCGTTTGCTTACACGCTTTTTCTCACGCACCTGTTCATTTTTACTTTTTTCACCCGGGCCTGGACCGGCCTGTTTGGCGCACCGGAATTTTTTG
>JARFQZ010000058.1 GCA_029287515.1 Lysobacterales bacterium | reverse complement strand
ATCAGCCTGGACAGGTGGAAGGGTCCGTCCAGGTTGATGCGGATGGTTTTGTCCCACAATTGCGGATCCTGTTCCCAGATCACTTTTTCATGGGCTGAGCCAATACCGTGGTTGCAAATGAAGATCTCGACAGGGCCCAGGCGCTGTCGCGTCTGCTCGACCGCGTGCGAGCATCCCTCCGCGGTGCCCAGGTCGGCCACCACGTAGTCCAGCTCCAGGGCGGCCAGTTCATCTTCGCTTCTCGCCACCGCCATGACCCGCGCACCCCGCGCTGACAGCAGCCTCGCCGTCACGCGGCCAATCCCGCGCCCGGCGCCCGTCACCAGTGCAACTCTTCCTTCAACTCCTGCCATTTCATTTCCGCCTTTTCTAATGCGCTCAATAGCCCCGGTCGAAATCGACCAGGTAATTCAGCGGTTCGCCGTTACAGTACCTCTGGTAATTCTCGCTGAAGATCCGGGCAATGTCCCGTGGCCGGCTGATCGCCGCGATGTGCCCTGTCACCAGCAGGTTTGGCGCATGCCATAGCGCGCTGTCTTCCGACAGGGGTTCCGCCTGGAATACATCCAGAACAGCACCCGCCAGTTCATCCGCGTAAAGCGCCCTGATCAGCGCCTGCTCGTCAATCAATGAACCCCGGCCCACGTTGACCAGGTAACAACTGTTCTTCATCAGGGCAAATGCTTCAGATCCAAGCAATCCCCTGGTTTCAACAGTGTCAGGCAGCACCGCCACCAGGTAATCCGGTTGCGGCAGGAACTTCTCCAACTGCCGGCTGGCGTATACCTGGTCGAAAGGTTCGGCCGCCTCCCCCGTCTTGCTGAAACCCACCGTTTTCATACCGAAAGCAACGGCCCTGGAGGCAATGGCGCTGCCGATGGAACCTGTCCCCATTACGCCAAGCGTTTTGCCGCATAGGCTCCCGGAGGGTTCGTCCCACCAGTCTTTCCGTGACTGGCGGCCAAGACGTTCCAGGATTTTCACTTCCCTGGCCAGCAGGTAAGCGAACACGTATTCAGCCATCTGGCTGCCAAATACGTCCTTTACGCCGGTGAGCTGAAAGTCCGCGCGGTTACTTTTCAGGAGCGGGGTCACGCCAGCCCAGCTGGACTGCACCCACTCAACCGCAGGCATGTCGTCCAACACATCGGCGAGCAGGTCCGGCTCCCCCAGCACTACGGGCTGGCCGTCGTAGGCATTCAAAGCCTCGTCCGAATTAGTTGCAATGGATACCCGCACCCCGCCGCCCAGCATTTCCTCGAGCAATGGAAGGTAGGCTACCGCGTCATGAACAGCGAGCAGCACGTCCGGATGCGCCATTGCCCCGTCAGTCCTCGTAATCGAGTCGAACCTTTGCAGTGCCCGCGTCCATCAGTTCCAGTTTCTTTGCCGCGGCGCCGGAAACATCAATGATCCTGGACTTGGCGTGTGGCCCCCGGTCGTTGATCCGCACGACCACCTCTTTCTGATTGGACAGGTTGGTGACTTTGACCTCGGTGCCAAAAGGGAGTGTCCTGTGCGCTGCAGTCATGGCGCCCTTGTCGTACGGCTCGCCGCTGGCCGTGGGATTGCCGTCGAGTGAGTCGGCATAGTAGGAAGCGACGCCCTCTTCCGTGCCGGCATGAGCTGCGAGGCTGGCAAGCAACATCGCCGCACCGACCCCTGTTTTCCAAGTGAAATGCATTGTTGGCCTCCTGTTACGGGCTAGAGCAAAGCAGCCCAGGAATCTTCGGGGATGATCTTCACTTTTTTTCCGGTGGCTCGCAGCCTCATGGCCCTCTCGATCTCGGTGCCGAGACCTCCGGTTCGCCACTCGTCCACGCCCAGGCTGCCGACCACCAGGAACTGTATTTCATCACCAACGGCTGGTTTCACAATTCCGCCACGCTGTTCAATGGCTGTTTTACAGACTTCCCTGGGGCCGAAAACGAAATTACCGGTAAGGCAAAACCGGGCCTTGTCGAATTCAATCAACCCCACTTCGTCGAACCATAACTCCGTGAGATCCACCTGTTCAGCCAGGTCTTCCAGCCGGTCGTCTATCAGCAGATTAAGGGTGTCTACCAGGTGGCTGCGTTCTTCTTCGGTAATCACACCATCCTCCAACACATCCTTAATGCGCTGATGAATGATATTTCCCGGAAACGAGGAGGTCATCGTGTAGCGTTGCTCCAGCCACTCGCTAAGAAACCTGATCTCGCTGTCGGTCAATTCCTCGTCCGCCATCAAACCGCGGGCGACGCCTAAGAGTTCTCCCAGGGACTGCTTCAGGCTGCTGGAGGTGCTGGATGTCATGACTTGTAACCTTTGCTTGCTGTTCGGGATAAACTAACTCTAGCAGCCCCTGCAGTAATGTGCACTGCAACGAGCTCAAGTTTATCCAGTCCATGCTGCCACCAATCGGGAAACCCTATGAATCGGTCCAAAAATTCAATCAGCGTAACAGCACTCACAATTCTTCTGGTGCTTGCTTCGAGCGCCTCGGCCGGCGCCGATGACTGGAAAAGACTCGATGCTTTTGTCGAGAACGGTATGGACCTGTGGAATGTACCCGGCATGGCCGTAACCGTCGTTTCCGGCAATGCGGTCCTCTACCAGCAAGGCTTCGGCCAGACAGCGGTAGATGGCGGAAAGAAGATTGACGAACACACCCTGTTCGCCAATGCATCTACGACCAAGGCCATGGTGGCAGCCGGCATCCTGATGCTGGCTGACGAGGGAAAGTTGACGCTCGATGACCCCATCATCAAACATATTCCGGAGTTGCATTTCAATAACCCGCTGCTGACTTCCCAGCTAACCATCAGGGATCTGCTGGTTCACCGGACCGGCCTGCCCAGCACGGACGGATGGACATTTTTCCAGGACATGCCGCTGGAAGAGCAAATCGATAGGCTGAGCCGGGTGCCTGTCGCCGCACCCTTGCGGACACGGCACATCTACCAGAACACGATGTACGAGCTGGCGGGCATCGTTATCGAACGGGTCAGCGGGCAGCAATGGGACCATTTCCTGACAAAGCGGCTCTGGCAGCCCGTCGGCATGCTGGAAACCTATGGCACCCGAAGCCAGATCACGCCGGAGCAAACCCACGTGCTGCCTTATTTTTTCAATGATGGTGAGTTGTCGCGCGCAGACTGGGACTTTCCCGATGAACTGGCAGACGCAGCCGGGTCAGTCTGGTCTTCCATTCACGACATGGGCCTGTGGGCCCAGTTCCTGTTGCGCGGAGCGGTGACTGAAGGTGGTGAGCGGCTGATTTCAGAAGCCAGTCTCGAGGAGATGTTCAAGCCGCAAAGCCTTATCGCCACCGATGACTTCTATCCCACCACCGGGTTGACCCGGCCGGACTGGACCAGTTACGGACTGGGATGGTTCCAGCAGAACTTCCAGGGCCGGAAAATCGATTTTCACACCGGCAGCCTGTCGGGCCTGATCGCCATTATCGGGCTGGATCGTGAGGGTGACCGGGCGGTCATCGTGCTGGGCAACCGTGACCATGCGGAAATGCGCCATGCGGTTCTATGGGAAGTCATGGACAACCGCCCGGACGGCGTAACGAGGGACTGGAACCGGGAAATCTGGGAGCTCTATGACGGCCTGGCCGAGAAAGGCGACGAAACCTGGGCGGAGACCAAAAAGCAACGGCTCAGGAAGACACGTCCCAGTCTTTCGCAGGCCGATTACCTCGGCACCTGGGAAAGCCCCGTCAGCGGCAAAATCATCATTGAACAGCAGGGTCGTGAAATGTTCCTCAGGACAAAAAAAGTCAGCATGCCGATGAGCCATTGGCACCTGGATACTTTTCTTGTTGAGCATGAGCCCTGG
>JARFQZ010000029.1 GCA_029287515.1 Lysobacterales bacterium | reverse complement strand
CTACAACACGGCGCGGACTGCCCAGGTCTACCACCGGGCGATCGAGGACGCGGTCGCGGACCGCCCGTTCGACATGGGCATGATGGATGAACTGGAGGGACTCGCGAACCGGGGTTATACCGAAGGCTTCTATCGCCGCCTCCCGCCCGGCGAATATCAGAACTACGAGCGCGGGGTGTCCCGCAGCGACCGTCAGCAGTTTGTCGGGGACATTCTGGATCTGGATGATGGCTGGCTGACGGTTGACGTCAAGAACCGTTTTGAGCGCGGCGACCGGATGGAGCTGGTCACGCCGTCAGGCAACCTGTCCTTCGATCTTTCCGACATCATCGGCCGCGATGGCGAACCCGCCGAATCGGCTCCCGGCTCGGGGCATGTGGTCAGAATTCCGTTGCCGGAAAAGCTCGATGCGGCTATGGTGGATGAGTTCGCACTCCTGGTTCGACACTTGCCTCGCAAGAATTTAAACGAATGAACAAACAAGTACACATACTCATTCTGATCTTTGCCTCTCTTGTTTTTTTCAATCCGGCGTGGTCGCAGTCCATGTCCACCCAGGCTGTTAATTCCATGGAAAGAGCCGCCCTTTCCCCGTCCAGGCAACAGCTGGAACAAGGACAGGCCGTTGCCGAATCCGCCTGCGCGAATTGCCATGGCATGGATGGTGTCAGTACAGCAGCGGGTATCCCCAACCTCGCGGGGCAGAGAACCGTATACCTGTATCGCGTTCTGCAAGCCTACCAGTCGGGAGAGCGCCGAAACGAGTCGATGAACCACGCAATCGGATTCCTGAACGACGAATCACTGCTGGCTGTATCTGCCTATTTCGCCAGCCTGGTGCCGGCTCGTCCCGCCAGTGGAAACGAAGACGATGCATTTTCCGCCAGGATCAGCCAGGGTGACCCTTTCGCCGATATCCGGGACGCAATGAAGAAGTGTGTCAAATGCCATGGCGAGGACGGCAACAGCAGCGCTTCCGGCATGCCGAACCTGAGTGCCCAGAGTACCGAGTATTTCGTTACTTCAATGAATGCCTACACGAACGGGAATCGCGACCACAAGATGATGAAAAAGCTGGTTTCCAACCTGGATGACGAGCAACTCGGGAAAATGGGCGTGTTTTACGCCGTGCAGGAACCGGCTCGTACCGCCACGATGGGTGACGGAAATGCAGATCGGGGACGAGCGCTTTCTGAACCATGCGCCAGCTGCCACGGTGAGGACGGCAATGCCAGCGGGATCGACATGCCGACGCTCGCGGGCCAGGATGCCCGTTATTTCATCAAGGCCATGAAGGCCTACAGAAGCGGCAAGCGCCAGCATCAGCCGATGTTCGACGCCGTGGAAACCCTCGATGAACAGGAAGTGATCGACCTGGCGGCATATTATGCCAGCCAGGAGCCCTTGCGCCGGAATGTCCGGGTTCCATTGACCACGGCAGAGTGGATTGACCGTTGTGAACGCTGTCATGGCATGGGCGGCAACAGTGCGGACCCCAGGTTTCCCATGCTGGCCGGGCAGGACCGCAGCTACTTGATCAACGCCTTGCAGTCGTATGCGGGAGCCTCGCGCGACAATTCCACCATGCATGCCATGTCGGCTCCGCTGAGTACCGAAGATATCGATGCCATTGCCGACTATTATTCGGGCCAGGAACCCAAATCGGTGATTTACATGCAATTGCCCTGCGATGAGGCGGTGAATTAAAGAAATGACAGACCAGAGAGTTCATCGGTTATACAGGCACTTCCAGGAACTGCCCTTCAGCATGCGCACGCTGTTTACCGGCGCGCTGCTGGTCGTCGGGCTGGGTTACCTGTTCGCGATGCTTTACGTTTTCGCCGCCCATGCGGGGGCCGACGGCAGGCCAGGGTTGTCCGTGGCAGACATCAAGATAACCTATAGCGGCAGCGATGAAACCACCGCACTGGAATCCGCTCTGCGGGGGCCGATGTCCGGAATGCTTCCAGCACGGGACCTGGAGATCCTGCTGGAGTGGATCAGGGACGGGGCAAACAAACGAAGTTACGCAGAGGGTATCGAGGCCATCATCATCACGAACTGCCTGAGTTGTCACGATGGCAGCAACCCGCACCTGTCAAACCTGGACGGCTTCGAAAATGTTCAGCAGGTGGTGGCCCAGGACACGGGTACGGATCTCTATACCCTGGTGCGGGTATCGCACATCCACCTGTTCGGTCTGACCTTCATTTTTTTCATTATCGGCTTCATTTTCAGCCACGCTTATCTTCGTCCAATCTGGCTCAAGAGCCTGATCATCGCGACCCCGTTTGCGGGCGTAATTGCCGATGTGCTGGGCTGGTACCTGACCAAGGTATTTACGCCCTTTGCCTGGATCGTGCTGATTGCCGGGATACTCAACGGACTGTCTTTCGCGATCATGTGGGTCGTTTCGATGTACCAGATGTGGATTTACCGGGTGCCTGAACACCTCAGCGCTCGCCACGGCACCGCTGTGGACGATAACAATACCGGTTGAATCCGGGAAATTCAGTCCGCCGGCTGGCTGGCGTAATGCGCGGCGATTTCCTCGAGCAGGCTGTCACTGTATCCGGAACTCATCTTGTGCATCATGGAACTGCCCCTCTCGTCATCCCGGTACTGCTTCATGACACGCAGCAGGTAGTCTTTCTTTTGCCCGTTCAGTACCGGCACGACCATGTTGGGATTAACTGCCCCACGACCATGGCAGCGCTGGCATTTTTCGATGACCTTCCCGGCCTGATCCCCCGGTTCGACAGCTGAACCCGCTGCCTGGATCGAGTAGAAAGCTGCGATACTCTCAATTTCTGCATCCGTTCTCTCAGTGACCATGTCTTCGTGGCTTCGCTTTTCATCGCGATAGGCCTTGATCGAGTTCACCAGGTACACAGGTTCCTGCCCTGCCAGGCTGGGCACAAGAGGATCGAGGCTCACGCCCCTGGCGCCATGGCAGCTACCGCAAATTGCGGTCAGCGGCTCTCCCGCCACCGGGTCACCAAACGGAGGCGGTTCGCGCATTTCCGGCGCTTGCGAAGCGAAATACATCGCCATGTTTTCGATGTCGACCTCACCAAGCCTTTGTAACATTTCCGCTTTTTCAGCATGACCCCGGTCACCACTGGCGTATTCCTGTGTGGCCATGATCAGATAGGCCGGCTGCTGCCCGGCAAGACTGGGAATTCCGGCGGTGGTGCTGGAACCGTGCTCGCCGTGACAGCCGGTACAGTAAGCGCCCACCTCAGCGCCTTCCCGGTAGGCGGTCTCACCGCCAGCTTCCGCCTGCAATGGAGGCAGCCCTGAGAAATAAGCCGAGATGTTTTGCACATCCGATTCGCTGAATCCATCGAACAGATTCTGTAACGCAGCGTGATGCCTGCCGCCTTCGCGATAAGCATGCATGGCATTTACCAAATAGTCGGCCGGCTGTGCAGCAAGATTCGGAATTTCAGTAGTTTTACCCCGGCCGTCCAGTGCATGGCAGCCTGTGCAGTTAGCCTCCACGATTGCTTTACCGGCAGCGGCGTCCGCCACAGCGGGTAGCGGCGGCTCCTGTTCAGGCGAACAGGAAACGAGGCACAGGCCCAGGCAAATTCCCGGCAGGAATGATTTCATGGCATTCCAATTATACCGCTAAGCGTCGGGCTGATGATCACACGCCTAAGAATCCCAGAATTACCAGCGTGAGCAGAAACAGCCCGAAGGTGATCAGCGTCGCGCCCAGCAGGCTGGCAGCGGCCGATTGCGGTTCGGTCGGCGCGTCGACCAGGTACTTGTCCAGCTCACCCGAAGCCAGCAGCCGCTCATATTCACGGCGGTGCTCGTGCTTGTAGATTGCCAGCGGCACGCGACCGGTGAACATGGTGGTGTCCTGCGGGAATTTGTCCGGCCGGAAATGGTTGTTGAAGAAATGCACCGTGAACAGGAAAACGGCTGCCAGGAACGCTTCCTCACCATGCACGATAGCTGCCACGTTGAATGCCCAGCCCGGAAGGAACGAAGCCGCCGGGATCGGGAACCACATGATCAATCCGCTGATGCCGATGATCGTCATACCCCAGAACGGCGCCCAGTAATCGAATTTTTCCCAGTAACTGAAACGGTCCAGCTCCGGACGCGGTCCCAGGCCGAAGAACCAGCGGAACATCGCCTGTGCGTCCTTCAGGTCATTCCAGCTGGGCACCAGGGAATTTGGCCCAAACCACTCGAATGTGCGCCAGTTTCTGCCGATCCGGATGGCAAAATAAATCAGGTGAATGAAGAACACGCCCATGAAACCGATGGCGCCCACCCGGTGGATGTAACCGGCGGTTTCCGGCCCGCCCAGCAACCTCATGATGGTCGGAGCCCAGAAACTGTCGGCAAACAACACCACGATGCCCGTGAGCGTCAGCGTCATGATTGAAACAGCGCCCGTTAGGTGAGCCAGTCGCCACCAGCGGTTAAAGCGCCGGAAATGGGTCTTGCCCTCGGGCAGGGCTTCCGTCAGCACGTGCGGTCGGTTCTTGCCTTCCTTCCGGTCTTTCCATTCCCGGTAAAACCACAGGGCCGAATGCAGCCAGAAAAAGCTGAAAGTGCCGATCAGCAAACCAATCATACCCATCGAGGCAAACCACATTTCCGGATAGTTTTCCCGGTCATGCATGTCACCGTGCGGGTAAAAGGTAATGAAGCCCGCGGTAGCGCCCTCGTGACAGGTCTGGCAGGTCTCCAGGCGGTTATTGACGTGCATCATCGAAGCAGGGTTATCCACCGGCCTTATCTCGTGGGCGCCATGACAGTCGTAACATTTTGCAGTTTCGCCGTATCCCAACCGCGTTATCTTGCCGTGGTACGTGCCAAGATACGTTCTCAAGCTATCTTCATGGCAATTTCCGCAACTTTCCGTCACTTCCACCCGTGCATCATTGGTGCCGGTCTCAGTGACCCCGTGCTGGGAATGGCAATCACTACAGACGGCGGCGCTCATATTGCCCTCGCTGACCTGGGTGCCGTGCACTGAAGTTTCGTACACTTTCAGCACATCGCCGTGACAACTGCCGCACATTGCGGGATTTCCAAGCTTGTGTTGCCGCTCGTTTTCGCTGTCAAACGGCTTCATGTAGTGAGCATCGTGGCAGTCGTGGCAGGTAGCGTTGGTCCGGGACTGGTCTTCCAGGTTTGGACGGGCGTGCATTGAATCCATGTAGCTTTCGATCTGTTCAACCACCACACCCAGCCTGGCGTGCTCATCGACCGTTCCGTTTTCCTGAGCCTCGTTCCACAGGTCCACGTGACAGGTCACGCAACTGACCTTGCGCTGAATGCCCTTGCGGTGAGGCGCCTTGGTGATGTCCTGGTGGCAGCCGACGCAATCCTGTTCGCCATGCACGCTGTCCGCGAAGGCGGTGTCGGTGACGTGCAAATTCCTCTCGTTTCCATAAACATCGTCCCTGGAAAACCCTTCCCTGCCATGGCAACGCAGACAACGGTCGTTACTGAGCTTGGGATCGGAGGGTTCCGCTGGGACGGGGCCTGCAAAAAGCAGCGCAAACAAAACCAAAAGGCAAAATAAAATTACTTTAGCTGACCTGCTTACAAGGGTCATCAGAGATCCTTTTTATTAGTGCTGACTCGGACTTCAATCTGCCGACAGTATAAAATTCTTTGGAAAACAGGCAATATACCGTACAAGCGACTACTACCATGTGTCGAAAGCAATTATGACCCAGATCAGGATTGAATCCCAATAGACGCTTTATTCTGGTCCGGAAACCCTGACTGAGAACGAAGAGGACTTACCATGACATTCGCAGGAAAACTCTTAGCAATTGCTTCAACCTTGACCCTTATTTCCCTGTTGGCGCTGGGTTTTGGAGCGCCCGCCTTTGCCGAAGATCTGAGTGACAATGAAACCTGCATGGAATGTCATGAAGATGCAGACCGGGCTCCACCGAGCAATCCCGACATGCCCCAGGTGCATAATCCGGCTGGCGGATTCTTCGTAGAAGATCACGACATGTGGTCCTGTACTGACTGCCACACCTACATCACCGAGATCCCTCATGCAGAGGAAGTGGGTGACATGGAGGTGGACTGCACCAATTGTCACGACGAAACGCCGACCAAGTAGCAATGTAAGTCCGCCATCCGGTGGCAGAAGAGCCCCGCCCAGGCGGGGCTTTTTGTTATTTTTCAATAAGTTGTAAGACCATATATTTTTTTAGAACAGATGTATAGAAAATATATACACCAGCGAAAATTAGTAACTGATTGAATTGACTGCCTTTTTCTACCAAGACCTGAAAATCAGTATAAAAAAAACGTACTTCGCGTTCAAAAAGGAAACCTTTATCTTCTCCGGCACAAAACCCCCAAAGAAGTTATCTATCTGTATTTATTGACTAATTTAAAGAAAAGGCCGCGCTAACAGCAGCTGGCACGACTATTGCATCTCCTTAGTTAGAACACATAGCGAGGTGGAACATGAACGACAAAGCCAGCATCCTCATCGTAGACGATGAAGAAGTGGTGCGACGCAGCCATCTGAGAAGCCTGGCGGACACAGGGTGTCATACCGAGGCAGCTGAAGATGGTCACCAGGCACTCCGTGTCATGGAGCAGCACCCCTTTGACGTAATACTGCTGGATCTCAGAATGCCGGGGCTGGATGGAATGGATGTCCTGAAGACCATCAAGGAAAGATGGCCTGAAAGCGAAGTTGTCGTCATCACGGGTTACCCATCCATAGAAACCGCCAAGGAGGCAGTCCGGCTTGGCGCACAGAATTACATTGCCAAACCGGTTGGGCCCGATGACGTCATCAAGGCCGCCAATGAAGCCATGACACAAAAACGCTGGGCATTGCGCAGCGCTTAACCAGTTACACATTGAAGATAGACCAGGAGCAATATTATGAACACCAAACCACAAGTACTAGTAATCGACGATGATGCAGTGATCGGTCACAGTTTTGACCGCGTCCTCTCAGACAAGGGTTATGAAGTCAGTACGGCTCTGAGTGGCGAGGAAGCACTGAAGGACATGGAGAACACCGAGTACGATGTCGTTTTCACCGATATCAAGATGCCCGGCATGAACGGAATTGAAGTAGCCGAGCGTATCAAGGCACGGTGCCCCTGGACGCCTGTGGTCGTGATCACCGGCTATGGCACAACGGAAAACGAGGCCAAAGCTTCCGTGCTGGGTGTCAGCGGATTTGTCCGCAAACCGCTCACTCCGGAAATGATCGAGAGCGTTACGCTCAGAGCCCTCGAAAAACCGGTAGCCGATCTGGAAGCCGCCAATGAGGAAACAGCGCCTGCCAAAGTTCCAGTCAGCGAGCTCAAAGGCTGGAGCAAAGTGCTCCGTGTCATCAAGAACATCCTGATGTTCCTGGCAGCACCTTTCATCGCCCTGAGCTATGTCATCGCGCTGCCGATCGTGGGCTTTTACACTTTCGCCAAGCTGGCTATTGAAGCCTGGAAAAAGAAGCGCGCAATAAGCTGATTGCGCGCAGCCCGGGCTGAAGGATAATAGGTACAACAAGATGAAGACCGGGACAAAAGTTGGCATATTGCTGGTCGCCATCGCCCTTCTGGGCATGGCGCCAGCTATCGGCATGGCCGACCATCATGAAGAAGTGTCAAACCCTGACCTGAAGTGTTTGAAGTGCCATAGCAAGAACCTCAAGAAAAAACTGGAAGACGGCGAAAAAATGTCGCTCCGGATTGAAGTTGAGGAATTCGGATCTTCCGTGCACAAAGTGATTGGATGCACCGGCTGCCACCGGGATGTTGCGAAAGGCAAACACCCTTCCAAACAGCCGATCGCCAGCCGACGGGCCTATTCACTCAAGCACAAC
This sequence comes from Lysobacterales bacterium, assembly GCA_029287515.1. Classification (GTDB taxonomy): domain Bacteria; phylum Pseudomonadota; class Gammaproteobacteria; order Xanthomonadales; family SZUA-36; genus JAHEFT01. Next base: position 10,449 of record JARFQZ010000029.1, on the reverse strand, counting down.
CAGACCTGCTCCCAATGCCACGAAGCCGCCCACGAAAGCTACATAGGCAGCGTTCATGCCAGCATGGTGGAACACGGGGACGACAGCGCGCCACTGTGTTCGGACTGCCATAGCGCCCATGCCATTCAGTCGCGCGTCGCCTATGAGCCCGCTGACGGAGAACCCTGCAGCCGCTGCCATACAGAGATCAACGAAGCCTTCGCACAGAGCATCCACGGCCTGGCCCGCAGCGAGGGCAACCTGATCCGCGGAGACCATGTGCAGGCCCCAAGTTGCACGGGTTGCCACAACGCACATGACATTTCAGCTGTCACTGATACGGACTACCTGGTGCCAACCTGCATCAGTTGTCACGAAGTCGCTGAACTGGCTCACGAGCAGTGGTTGCCAAACGCCGGAATGCACCTGAAATCCGTCGGCTGCGCTGCCTGCCATTCACCGCAGGCGGAACTGCGCGTTGATTTACAACTTTATGACCGCCTCAGGCAAGCCCCGGTAAGGCAGAATGAAAACAACGGCACTGTCCAGGAAACCCTGGCCGCGATCGACACCAACGGCGATGGCCTGGACCCGGTTGAATTATGGCAGCTGGTGCGACAGATAAACGACCAGGAAGAAGCCAGTGATATCACCCTGCTCGGTCGCCTGGAAGTCACCAACAGCGTGGATGCGCATCGCCTGGCGGCCAGCACCGAAGCGGTCCGTTCGTGCGAGAGCTGCCACAGAAGTGATGCCGAGCCCTTTCAGAACGTCACGGTTTCGATGAGCAGAAAGGATGGCCGGAAAGAAAGCTTCAAAGCCGACAGGAAAGTCCTGGCCTCCGCCATGTCGGTGGACTCTGTCGGCGGATTCTACGCCCCGGGTGGAACCCGGATCAAACTGCTCGATGGCCTGCTGGTGCTTGCGATACTGGGCGGCCTGGCCGTGCCGGTGGTGCATATTACACTCGGAAAAGTTTTGCGCAAGAAAAAAGAAAACGGTAACGGTTAAACCAAGAAATATCCTACGGAGTTGAAAGATGACCACATCGGAATCCACCCAACAGCCACGCGGGCAGGAACATGAAAGGGTATACCTGCACCCGGTGCCCGTGAGAATCTGGCATTGGGTGAATGCACTGGGCTTTCTGTTACTGATCCTGACCGGATTTCAGATCCGCTATGTCGACCTGTTCAGCCTGATGTCATTCGAAACAGCGGTTCATTTGCACAACTGGGTCGGGTTTGCCGTGATCGCCAACTGGTTCCTGTGGTTTTTTTACTACATCAGCTCGGACAAGATCACCAATTATCATGCGGACCTGAACGCAAGCAATTTCTTCAAACGCTACTTTGACCAGGCGCAGTACTACAGCTTTGGGATTTTCATGGGCGAAAAGCGGCCACACAACGTAAACCCGCATGACAAATTCAACCCCATGCAAAAACTGACCTACCAGTTCGTGATGTTTATCACTGCGCCCATTACATTCTTTACCGGACTGATGATGTGGGACGTGGCACGTTTTCAAGGTCTGATCAACATGGTAGGCGGTATCCGCGTAGTCAACACCATTCACGTCCTCATGTTCATCCTGTTCGTTTTCTTCATTTTCCTGCATGCCTACATGGGCATGCTTGGGCTGAAGCCATCATCACACTACAAGGAAATGTTCACCGGCTGGGAAGAGCCCCACGAATAGGGTTCGGGCGTTATTCCGAGGGCTCGTCGTCGTAACCCGGTTCAATTCCGCGAACCCGGATATCGTACTTCTTCATCAGTGCCTGCAGGTTGCTGCGCTGCATCCCGGTTTCATCGGCGGCGCGGGTAACGTTCCACCCATTCCGCTTAAGAGCGCTCAGGACGAAATGCTTCTCCACGTTTTCAACCGACTTCTGCCGGGCAACTTTCTTGAACTGCTTGAGTTCTTCGCTGGTCCTGGGTACATCCAGGTCGACACGTGGCAACATGTCGATGATATTCACCAGGTGGCCCTGTCGAATGACGTCGCCGCTGGCAAGGATGACAGCGCGCTGCACAACATTCTCAAGCTCCCGCACGTTCCCCGGCCAGTCATGGTTCATAAGCAGGTTCATGGCGCCGGGCGAAAACTCCCGGGCCTTGTGCTTCATATCCTCGTTGAAGCGATTGAGGAAATGCATCGCCAGCGCCGGAATATCATCCCGCCGTTCGCGTAACGGGGGAATTTCAATGGGAAATATGTTGATCCTGTAGTAAAGGTCGTCACGAAAGTCGCCATCGGCCACCATGCCTTCGAGGTCTTTGTTGGTTGCCGTCACCAGGCGAATATCCACTTTCTGAACCCGTGTGTCGCCGACTGCCTTGAATTCCCGCTCCTCAATGAACCGCAACAACTTGGCCTGCGTGGAGAGGGAGATATTTCCAATCTCGTCGAGGAATAACGTGCCGCCATCGGCGGATTCAAACAAACCTTTCTTGTTCGAAACCGCACCGGTAAAAGATCCCCTGACGTGACCGAACAGCTCACTTTCCAGCAGGTTCTCGCTTAACGACGTGCAATCCACCGGGACGAAGGGCTGGTCCTTGCGCAGGCAGTTGTAATGGATCGCCCGCGCACCCAGTTCCTTGCCGGTACCACTCTCACCGCGAAGCATCACGGTGCTGTTGGTCGGCGCACAGTGTGCTACCAGCCGGTATACCCTTTGCATCGGCGCACTGGACCCTATGATGTTTTCGAAGTGGTAACTTTTGTCGGATTTTTGCTCAGAGCCGGCTTTGCCCTGCAGGCTGGCGCGACGGTCAAAAGCCTTTGATACCAGCAGTTGCAGGTCTTCCGGTTCGAAGGGCTTCGGCAGATAGTCCAGTGCACCGAACTTCATGGCCTTGACCGCGGTCTCGATGTCATGCAAACCGGTAATCATGATCACATCGATTTCCGGCCTCGCTTCCTTGACCCTCCGCAACACCTCGATACCATCCATCCGGGGCATCATGATGTCGAGGATCATCACATCATATTCGTGCTCATTGACCAACTCCAATGCCGCCAGTCCGTCCCTGGCAACATCGATCTCGTAATCTCCGCCACGAAGAATACGCTGGCAACTCCGCAGGACAATCTCCTCGTCGTCAACCAGCAAAATTCGACCACTCACGCGGCACCTCCGGACGCACTGTTGCCACCTCCCAGGGGAAGGAAAATGCGAAATTCAGTTCCGACTCCCACTTCACTCTCAACTTCCACAAATCCACCGTGTGCTGTAATGGTACCGTGACTCACGGATAATCCCAGCCCGGTGCCTTTGCCCACCCCCTTGGTCGTGAAGAACGGATCGAATATTCGCTGCAGGTTTTCCTCGGAGATTCCGCAACCGGTGTCCGTGATGGATATCTTTGCCATGGGTTTCGATTCAGATTCTCCGTTGTCATCCCCGCCCTGCCAGACAGAAGTGCGTACCGTAATCCTGCCCGCGCCTTTGATGGCATGCTGGGCGTTGACCAGCATGTTCATGATCACTTGCTTTACGAGATCCTCGTCGATCCAGACGGTCGGCAGTGACTCATCAAGGTCGAGTATGATATCAATATCTGCAACCTGGGCCGACTGGCTTATCAGGTGCGAAGTGTCCTCGATCAATTGGTTCAGGTCCGAATACCCTTTTTCAGGTGTTTTTTCACGCGCAAAATCCAACAGCCTGCGAATAATGGTGGCGCATCGTTTGGTCTCCTGGATCACCAGGTCCAGATCCTCCGCTTCCGGACTGTCGTCCGGCAGCTCTTTCCGCACGAGGTGAGAAAAGGTGAGCACGCCGGTCAGCGGATTATTGAGTTCGTGTGCAATGCCGGCCGCGAGCAAGCCCACCGAAGCCAACTTTTCACCCCTCGCCGCTTCTGCCTGCGCAATCTGCAGATCGTGTGTAGCCGCCTCGACTTTCTGCTCCAGCGTTCGTCCCCAATCCTGCAATTCTTCCCGTGATTTACGCAGCCGCTTCATCATGCTGTTGAAGGATTCGGCCAGTTGTCCGAGTTCATCATCACTGCGGACCGGTATCGGGTGCTCGAGATCGCCCTCGGCCAACCTTTCCGACCCCTCTTTCAGGTCACCCAGTGGCCGGTATACGGTCCGCTGCACCAGAATACTGACCAGAAACGCGGCCAGGACCACGAAACCCAGCGCAAATCCCACGATCCTGTAGGTCGTGTCACGAATCGTTTCATCGATCCGGTTCAATGGAGAAACGATATCCAGCACACCCAATACCGCCTGATCCTCGGCATTTGCATGGCAGCCTGAAGTAGCGCAGCTGGGTTCATTTCGGATGACGGCCGTACTTCCCAGCATGTGCTGGCCGTCCGGACTGGTGAACAACCGGGGTCTGCCGATCATCGGGCTTTCACGCATCGACCTCTCATCGAGGTGACAGGCGAGGCAGGACTCCGCCTCCTGGTCCACCAGGGCGCCTATCTCCGTCTCTTCGGAGGAATGGATGACGGTACCGTTCTTGCTGAGAATCCTGACCCGGTCAATGTCATTTTGATCACCCACGTCATTGATGATTTTGTCCACATGGGACGGCTGGTTTTGCAGCATGGCAAAACGCGTACTCTTGATGATGACTTCCGATAACTGCGCAGCATGGTCCATTGCCTGTTGCAGTAATTCCTCGCGGCTGTTGCGCACCACGAGGAATGTAAACAGGAAGACCGCAAGCGTGAGTGCAATGACCAGGTAAATACCCACCTTGACCTTAAGACTGTTGCTTATCATGTCTTCATTTTCCGGTGACAGCGGCTGCTGCGACGACTTTTTCAGCAGTTTTTTCAGCGTTGAGCACGCAGTCGTTCAGGCTGACGCCCCGGAAAGCATTGCCGGTAAGGATCAGCCCGGGAAAATCATGCAAATGACTTTCGATGACCTCCAGCCTGTCGGCATGGCCCACCAGGTACTGGGGAATTGCTCTTTCATGGCGATAGATACTGACGAACTCCGGCTCCGCTTTCAGCCCCATGATGTCTTCGAGGTCTGAACGGACCCGGTCCAGCAGTTGCTCATTCGGAAGTTCCGCCAGCTGCGAACAGCGGGCGCCGCCCACCATGGTGCGATACAGGACTGAACCCTCCGGCGCCCGGCCGGGGAAGACGTTGGAGTCGGCCACCGTGCCGAGGATGCTTCTTTTTTCCCTTGACGGCACCAGGAAACCGAAACCATCCATACAACCTGCGGCGTCCTGTGCCCGGTATCCCAGGCAAACCACGGACAGTGCGGGGTATTCAATTTCCCGCAGCAATTTTGAAATACCGGGCGCCAGGTCGTCCAGAATATCTGCCTGGGCCCAGGCAGGCGTCGCAAGGATGACGGCATCAAACGCCTCGCTGCCACCATTCTCGAGATGCAAAGTGTACTGTGAATCGTCCCGACTGATGCTGCTCACGGGTGTATCAGTGCGTACCCGCGGCCCCAATTGGGCGGTCAGCGTATCGGTCATCACGCTCATGCCCGATTTGAATGAGGTCAAGTTACCGCCGGGGCCGGGGCCGGGCGTATCCTTTTTTCCCTGTTGACGGGCCTTTTTCTGCAACTTGATAAGCCCCCGGATCAGGCTTCCGAATTCTGCTTCCACTTCGTGAATACGCGGAAAACAACTCTTCAGGCTCATTTTCGTGGCATCCCCGGCAAACACGCCGGAAGCCATGGGGTCGATCAGCTTCTCAAACGCCTCGCGTCCAAGGTGCCTGGCGCCGAATTGCTCCAGGGTTTCATCGGGCAATTTTGTCCTACCTGAAAATATTTCTCCGATGACGCGCATCCGGCCTGGAAAACTCAGCAGCTTCGAGGCCAGGAATTCCGGAGGTTTTTCCGGCAGTTTATGCAAATAGTTTTCACTGAAAACGTATCTTTTTTTCGCCGCGACATCACCGGAAACCGGGTTCAGGCCGATTTCTTCGCAAAGCTCCAGGGTCCTGGGGCTCTTGTCGAGAAAGGCGTTAACCCCCCATTCGCACAGGTAGCCTTCTTCGGTGATTTCCGAAAACACTTTCCCACCCGTGCGGGCATCCGATTCGAAAATAACGACTTCCGCATTCGAATCCCTGGCGAGGATCGCCTGCCCGGTGGCCAGCCCGGAAATCCCGGCTCCAACGATTGCCGTTTTCACATGCGCGTCCGCCAGTGATAATATTGATTCAAAATATTAACCTTTTTTTGGAAATGGGCTTTCGATTGTTTCGTTTAGTTGACTTGTATCATAAGTAGTCTTCCGGCACGAGCGTAGTTTTTTAGGCTGAATAAGACTCTGGAGAATGAACGATGATTAAGACCGGAACTGCAGGCAAATGGTTCATCGCGACCATAGCCCCCATCGCTTTGCTGTCGGTGCTGCCAGGATGCGCCCGTGAAGAAGCGGTAAGTTTTGCCCAGGACGTAAAACCCATCCTCGACCAGAACTGCCTGTCCTGCCACCAGGAAGGCGCTGAAGGTTACGTAGCCAGCGGCTTCAGCATGGTCACCTACGATGACCTGATGAAAGGTACAAAGTTCGGCGCGATGGTCATCGGCGGCGACAGCGAGGGCAGCAACCTTGTAGTCCTGATGGAAGGCCGGGCCGACCCATCTATTAGCATGCCGCACGGATCAATGAAAAAAGTTGCAAGTAAAGACATAAAAACCATAAGACTCTGGATCGACCAGGGCGCCAGGAACAACTAAAAATAAACTGACAAACAACGGCCTGTCGCCCGGCCTTAGCCGGGCAGGAAAAGGCGCACCGATTTGGAGAGAGCAGTCGTATGATCGAACATCCATCCTGTCTTTCGATGATAAGGGCCAGACTGGTTTTGCTGGCCTTTTTATTTTTTACTTTCTCCGGTGCAATGGTAATGGCAGCTGAAGAAGCCGCAGAAGCTGAAGCGGAGTACTCCCGCGGCTCCAGAATGTGCCTGGCCTGCCACGGCGAAGGGCGTAAGCAGGATGCCCACGAAATACTGCTGTCCCGCATGGCGGTGACCGCAGATTCCCGGACGCCCATGTCGGATGAGAATCACGGTTGTGAATCCTGCCACGGCCCGAGCAAAGCCCACACCAAGAGGGCTTCGGACGGATCGCGCCCCGCTCCTGCCATTACGTTTGGCCCGGATGAACCTGCCGAGCTGAAAAATGGCCAGTGCCTGGCGTGCCACGACAACGGTTCGCGTTTCCACTGGATGGGAAGCATGCATGACATTCAGCAGACCGCCTGTGTCGACTGCCACGACCTGCACGTGGAGAACGACCCGGTGCTGGCGGTGGAGAGCCAGCCGGAGGTCTGCTACACCTGCCATGCCGAGCAACGCGCCCAGTTCATGCGCCAGTCGCGGCACCCTGTGCAGGCCGCCAGCGAGGCAACCTCGCACATCGGCCTGATGACCTGCACCGACTGCCATAAACCCCATGGTTCGGCCGGTGAGGCCAGCCTGGTGCAGAACACCATCAATGAAACCTGCTACGAATGCCATGCGGAGAAACGCGGGCCTTTCGTGTTCGAACACCAACCGGTTCGCGAGGACTGCAGCACCTGCCACCAGTCGCACGGTTCCAATTACGCACCCCTGCTCAACGGCCGCGGTCCCTGGCTCTGCCAGCAGTGCCACAACGCCTGGAACCACCCGAGTATGGCTTACAGCGGCACCGGGATTCCGCCGCAAGGAGCCTCACCCCAGGTACTGGCCAGCCAGTGCCTGAACTGCCACAACCAGGTCCACGGGTCCAATCATCCGTCCGGCCCTGGTCTCACGCGGTGAGGAGATAACGATGGCGATCCGAAACAAAACCGTTCTGAGCGTAACTTTACTGGCTTTCCTGGTTTTCCCGTTGGTCTCCTGGGCACAGGAAAAAGCAGATGACGCGGAAAAAGACGCAGACCAGAAGGAAGAAAAGAAGGAATCCGTGGTCGATAATGAAGTTGAACTGGGCCTGTATTACCTCAGTGACGATTCCTTCCGCTATGGCAAGTATTCAGGGCTGACGGACGAAGGCGTCTATGCCCTGGTCGACTTCAAACTGGAAAAGCGCCCTGCATGGAACAGCGGGGACCTGACCCGCTGGCGCTTCCAGGGCTGGCGCGCGGGTCTCAACTCGAGGCGGTTCGTTTTCGATTTCAGCCAACAGGGCAAACAACGGTTCCGGTTCGATTACCGGCAAATCCCAAATAACCGTTTCAGCAACGGTCTGACCCCTTACATGGGCCTGGGCGGTGATGAATTACGCATGCCGGTAGGCTGGGAAATTGCTGAAGGCAGCAACAATACGCGCGGATTCATCAACCTGAACGACTACCTGCGGCCCTACGAGATCAAGACAGACCGCAAATCCATCACCCTGGATTACGATTTGAAAATCAGTGAAAGCTGGGACATGGCGATCGGTTTCCGGCACGAAAACAGGGACGGGGTCCGTAATACCTTCGGAATCATTGGATCCAACATGACGAGCACACGCTCGGCTGAACTGATCGCGCCGGTCAACTGGCAAACCGACAACCTGAACCTGATGTTCAATTATTCCAATGGCCGGGCACGGTTCGGGATTGGCATGTACGCTTCGTTTTTCAATAATGACGACACCGCCCTGCAATTTCAGAACGCTTTTGGAAAAGTCGGTAACTGGGAAAAAGGCGTGGCGTATCCGGACGGCTTCGGCCAGATGGCGCTGGAGCCGGAGAACAGCTACGTCCAGTTCAAGGCCTATGGTGGCTTTGTTTTCAATGCCAGGACCCGGCTGACAGCCGATCTTTCCTGGGGAACGATGAAACAGGATGATGCGTTTTTGCCCTACACCATCAACCCCGCACTGCGCGTTCGTGAAGACCTGCCCCGTCTGGACGCCGACGCGAAAATTGACACGCTGTTTTTCAGCACCCGCCTCACCAGCCGACTGACCAAGCGCCTGAACCTGGTCGTCAACTACCGCTATGACGACCGGGACAATAAAACCCCGAGGGAAGCTTACCGTTACATCGGCGGGGATTCGGAAGACCAGAAACCCACGGCGGAATCCCGCATCAACCTGCCCTACAGTTACACCAGGCACACGGCGGACGCCCTGCTGAACTGGAGCGTGGCCCGCGGGTTCAGCCTGAAAGGCGGCGTCGAATGGAATGACTACTCACGCGATTATGCCGAGGTCGAGGATTCGAACGAATGGGCCTGGCTGGCCGGCGCCCGCCTGGCTTCGTGGGAGAACCTCTCCGCCAGCCTCGATTACCGCCACTCGGACCGCGATGTCGATGAGTACATCGGTAACCTCCCGTTCCAGGAATCCTACCTGCCCGGCGTGCTGCCCGAGGATGCATTTCAAAACCATCCATTGCAACGCAAGTACAACCTGACCGACCGGGAAAGGGATGAATGGCGCTTTCGGCTGGATTGGTTCCCAACCCGCGAATTCAACATCGGTGTCACCGGGAGCAACTGGACAGATGATTACGATGAGGGATACTTTGGACTGAATGAAGCAGAAGCCTACTCCTGGTCTGTGGATTTTGGCTACCGGCCGGCTGAAAAAGTTTTTCTGAGCTTTTTCTACACGCACGAAAACTGGGACGCGAGCCAGTCAAACCGGCAGATATTCAGTTTCGATCCGGACACCATCCTGCGCGAGGACCGCAACTGGTTCGCAGACTCCGAGGATGAAGTGGACACGTTCAACTTCCATGCCGGAGTCGAGAACCTGGGCGCACAGGAAAACTTTACCTTCGGCTTCGATTACACCTATTCCTACGTCGAAAGCGTGATCAACGTCACAGGCGGGGATTTCATCGAAACCGCGCCGTTACCGGCACTGAAAAACAAGCTGAGAACCTGGGTGGTTTACGGTCAGATGGACATCAACGAGCGCTCTGCGGTGACCCTGCGGGCTGAAAGCGGAAAACTTACCGTGGATGACTTTGCTCTGGATCATGTAACGCAGGACACGATGACCAATATACTGTCTCTCGGACAACCTACCCAGGACTATGATCTCTGGCTGATTTCTGCATCCTGGAAGTACCTTTTCTGACCGGAGTACTAATGGAAACAATAAAAGCGGATATCGTCATCGTCGGCGCCGGCGGTGCGGGGCTGCGCGCATCGATTGCCATCGCCGAGAACAATCCTGAACTCGAAGTCGCGCTGGTTTCAAAGGTTTACCCCATGCGCAGCCACACCTGTGCAGCCGAAGGCGGGGCAGCCGGCGTAAAAACGGCTGAAGATTCGCTCGAAATGCACTTCAACGACACGGTCAGCGGCGGTGACTGGCTGTGTGACCAGGAAGTCGTTGAGTATTTTGTCAGCCAGGCCCCGCTCGAACTGGTACAACTCGAACACTGGGGCTGCCCCTGGAGCCGCGAGGACGATGGTTCGGTCGCTGTCAGGCCATTCGGCGGCATGAAAAAGAAACGGACCTGGTACGCCGCGGACAAGAGCGGGTTCCATATCCTGCATACGCTGTTCCAGACTTCCCTGCAGTTTCCG
>JARFQZ010000017.1 GCA_029287515.1 Lysobacterales bacterium | reverse complement strand
TCGTTCAGGGCAGTTTCTGGGACAGCGATTTCAGCGGCAGCCAAGTCTCGGTGGAACAGGATTTTGGACGCGAACTTGGTCTGGCACTGGGGGATGAGCTGGGTTTCGACATCGCCGGCGAGACCGTCAGCGCCACCGTCACCAGCTTCCGCACGGTTGAATGGGATTCCTTCAGCCCGAATTTTTTCATGGTTTTCTCCCCGGGTGTGCTCGAGCCCTTCCCTGCAACCTATATCACCAGCATGCATGTGGATGAACAGGACAGGGGCACCGTCCTGGATTTGATGCGCAAGTTCCCCAGTGTCACGGCCATCGATCTGGATGCCGTTCTGGGACAGGTGCGTGACGTCATGGACAAGGCCGCAATGGCTGTTCAGGCCGTTTTTGTTTTCACGCTGCTGGCCGGCCTTACGGTTCTGTGGGCCGCGGTCCAGGCGACCCGAGACGAGCGCCGTTACGAAAGCGCCATGCTGAGAACGTTTGGAGCGTCCAAGCGCCGGGTCCTGACCGGGGTCGCCATGGAATTCCTGGCCATCGGCCTGCTGGCAGGAATACTGGCTGCCGCGGGGGCAACGCTGGCGGGTTATCTGCTTGCCACCCGCCTGTTTGAACTGGAATATCAATTCAGCGCGATACTTTGGCTGGCAGGCCCGCTCGCCGGCATGGTGTTCGTCGGGCTCAGTGGCATGGCTGCAACCTGGCGCGTCATCACGCATGCACCGGTCAGTGTCTTGCGTGCGGCCTGAATTTCCGCTAGATTCACCGCGGCGGGGCAGCCCACCTGGACCGCCCTCATTCCGCTAACGGTAGAGACCCAATGACCATAAAACGCCTGATTATCCTGCTCTTGCTGCTGATCCTGAGCACATCGGTCCACGCCCAGCGCTTCAATCAGAAAAAGATGAATGACGCTATCAGGTATGAAACCTGGGAGGTTTCCCTGCTGGCACAGTATCAGACAAGCTCGGATGTCAAAGGCGAACAAGGATCTACACTGGACATCGACAGTGGCCTGGGCTGGGGCTTCGGCATCGGGTGGAACTGGACGGAACACTGGAATATCGGTTACCGCTTTTCGTTGAACAAACCCGATTACTCGGCCACGATCGTGCCCGAAGATCCCGAGGAGCCACCGCAGACTCTGAACTACGAGATGTCAAAATACTCGCACCAGTTCAACGTCGCCTACAACTTCCTGAAAGGCCCGATAACGCCATACCTCCAGGCCGGCATCGGCTGGACCAAGCTGGACTCGAACATCCTCAGCCGGCCACCAACCACCGGTTGCTGGTGGGACCCCTGGTGGGGGTATGTCTGCGCCACGACCTGGGATACGTTCAAAACCAGCGAATTCACCTACAATGTGGGCGCTGGAGTGCGGTGGGACATCAATGGCGCAATCTGGATGAGAGGCGCATGGAACCGGCAATTCATCAACCTGGACAACGGCGACCTGGATTTCGACACGATCACGCTTGAAAGCGGTTTCATGTTTTAAACCATTTGCCGGCTTTTCCGGTCATTACATCTGGTCGCTCACCCATGCCCGGATGTTGGCATCCAGCACACTCAGGGGTATTGCGCCCCGCCCCAGCACTTCGTCGTGGAAAGCGCGGATATCGAACCGGTCACCCAGTTGCTGCTCGGCATAAGCTCGCAGTTCCTTGATTTTCAATTCGCCGATCTTGTAGGCCAGCGCCTGCCCCGGCCAGACGATGTAGCGATCAATTTCAACCACGATGTCGTGTTCGGTTTTGCCGGCATTTTCCTTGAAGAAGTCGATCGCCTGCTGACGTGACCAGCCAAGGAAGTGCATGCCGGTATCGACCACCAGCCGAATGGCGCGCCACATCTCATAGGTCAGCTGGCCAAACTTCGAATAAGGGTCCTTGTAGAATCCCATTTCTTCGCCGAGGCTTTCTGAATACAGGCCCCACCCTTCCACGAAAGCGGTATATGACGGGGTTTGCCGGAACCAGGGCAACCCCTCCAGTTCCTGTTGGATCGCAATTTGCAGGTGGTGGCCCGGCACGGCCTCATGCAGGCTCAACGCCTCCATTTCCCAGCGCGGGCGGGTATCCAGCGCATAGGTGTTGGCAAAATAGTATCCCGGCCGGCCGGCCTTGAGCGAACCCGGTTGGTAATAAGCTGTTGTTGTTGACTTGGCGGCGTAATCCGGTACCTCTATGACGCCATAAGGCGTTCGGGGAAGGATACCGAAAAGCTTTGTCAGCTCGGGATCGGCTCTCTTGGATATGTCCCGGTATTCACGCATCAGGTCTTCTGCCGAGGTGTGATAGAACTGCGGATCGGTGCGCAGAAAGTGCAGGAACTCCTCGAAGCTTCCTTCGAAACCCGTGGATTCAATGGTCGTGTCCATTTCCCCGCGTATTCTGCTGACCTCAGCCAGCCCAATATCGTGAATCTGCTGGGGTGTCAGGTCTGTAGTCGTCATCAGGGCGACATTATTCTGATACCAGGCCTCTCCGTCCGGCAGGTCCCTGGCTGCGATGGTTTTGCGGGCGCCAGGAAGGTAAGTGTTCTCAGTGAATTCCAGCAGTTTTTCGTAAGCCGGGACGACCTGCTGACTGTAGACCTGCTCCGCCCGCTTGCGTAGTGATTCGGCCTGCAGGGGGTCAACCGTTGCCGGCACTTCCACGAAACCCTTCAACAGCGGGCTTTCACTTGCATCGTCGACCAGCTGGTTTTGAATCTGCTGTGGCACATCGCGTAATGTGATCACCGGTGGTGTAACCCCTTTTTCCATTCCGGCAGTCAGCAAAGCGATGCTCTCGTCAACGTAGCGGGGAAATGCCTCCATCCTGGCGATCTGGTTCTCCAATTGCTCCGGCTTCGCATTTGGCATCATGGCCAGCAGGCTGGCGAGGTTCTGTTGCGGCCCGCTCATCTGGGTCATCTGCATGTAATGGACCGGAAAACGTTGGGCTTTGATCTTTCTTTCCAGGTTGTCCCTGAGCAAGTCGTAGTTGTCGCGCTGCGACTCCGACAATGCGTTTCGGTCTATGCTGTCGAGAAAGGCCAAAGCGTCCCGATCAGCCTGCCGGCGCCGCTCGATGCCCTCGGCCGAGAAATCCCCAAGGCGATCCTGGCCACGCGGATCTCCTTTGTAAGTTGCAAACCCGGGAGATTCCAGCATGGCCAAGTCATAACTTAGCGTATAAAAACGCTGAAGGCGCTGCTCGTCCTCAAGCCCCTCCGTATTGGCCGTCAACGCCTTCACCTCTTCGTGAATAGCGTTCACTTCTTCGCGCCAGTCGGCCTGCAGATTGGCCGAAAAGCAGAAAGAAATAACCAGAACAAATATGATATTTTTCATTAATTAAAACACCCTTTTAATTGATATTTATGTACATTTTTTTTCAACAGTTCTTTTTTCTCCTCAGGAGAAAGGAATGCCATTTCCAAAGCATTGAGCTGGGACTGCCGGGTCATTTCCGCAGTGAGGCCGGCAGCCCTGGCGGCCTGTTCGTATTCATACGGCAAATCGATTCCGCTGATGGCAGGATCGTCCGTGTTCAGATTCGCCAGCAAGCCCTTTTCAAAAATTTCGCGGGCAGGATGATTTACATATTCATCCACGATGCCCGTGTGTATGTTGGAAGTGATGTTCACTTCCAGGCCAATCCGATGGTCTGCCAGGTACTCGACCAGGTCCGGATCTCGCAGGGAATGGATGCCGTGGCCAATCCGCGTGGCGCCAAGCTCCCTGATGGCCGACCAGACACTCTCCGGGCCGTCCGCCTCCCCCGCGTGCACCGTCACTTCGAGGCCTGCGTCGCGTGCCCGGCTGAAATGTTCCTTGAACTGGGCGGCCGGAAACTTTACCTCGTCACCGGCCAGGTCGATCGCTACCAGGTGATCCCGGTGTGCCAGCAGGGCATCCAGTTCACGGTGGCAGGTTTCTGTGTCGTAGGTGCGGCTCATGATACCGATCATCTGCGCCCTCACTCCGGTATCGCGCTCACCGGCCTTGATACCGTCGGCTACCGCCTCGACCACGCCGGCGGGGTCCAGCTCATGCGTTTCACTCATGAACCAGGGGCTGAATCTCAACTCGATGTAATCGATGCCCTCATTCTTTGCGTCTTCAACGTTTTCGTAAGCCACTCGCCTGCAGGCATCGAGATCGTGGAGAATTGCTGTCAGGTAGCGGAAACGGCCGATGAAGTCCATCAGGCTGGAGGCCTTGCCCTCGACAACCACGTGGGGACGCAAACCAGCAACATCGGAAGCGGGCAACTCGATCCCCTGCTCATCTGCCAATTCGAGCACGGTTTCCAAACGCACGCTGCCGTCGAGGTGGCGGTGCAGGTCTATCAGCGGTAAACCGGGATCGATTCGGGGCAAATGGGTCATTGGATGTTTTCGTCTGCTGTCAGTAGTTTTCTGCGAGCGCATATTCTGTCATGAAACATGCCGCGGTATATACTTGTCTGTCATCGCAAGCATTGAAGAGGAACCGGGTTGGCTGACTACTTCAACAACATTCTGGAAACCATCGGCAACACGCCTGTCGTGAGAATCAACCGTCTGGCGCCTGCCGGTATTGATCTGTACGTTAAAGTGGAGTCTTTCAATCCCATGAGTTCGGTCAAGGACCGGATGGCGCTTTCCGTCATCGAGCAGGCCGAACGCGACGGTTCGCTGAAGCCTGGCCAGACCGTTATCGAAGCGACCAGCGGAAATACCGGCATAGGCCTGGCCATGGTCTGTGCAACAAAGGGCTATCCACTGGTTCTGACCATGGCGGAGAGTTTCAGCATCGAGCGGCGAAAGGTCCTCAGGTTCCTCGGCGCAAAAGTCGTGCTGACGCCAGCGGAACTCAAGGGCAGTGGTATGCTCGCCAAGGCAGTTGAACTGGCTGAAACGCACGGCTGGTTCCTGGTCCGTCAATTTGAAAACGAAGCGAACGCCGAGGCGCACACCCAGACCACGGCACTGGAAATACTGGATGTTTTCAGGAACCGGCAGCTGGACTATTTCGTTACCGGATACGGCACGGGGGGAACACTGAAAGGCACCGGGCGGGTGTTGAAAGAACGAAGTCCGAACACCCGGATCGTCGTGTGCGAGCCGGATAACTCTCCGTTGCTGGGAAGCGGCATTCCACAGCAGCGCGAGGCAGACGGCACGCCGGCAGAAAGCCATCCGAGTTTCCGCCCGCACCTGATGCAGGGCTGGACTCCTGACTTTATTCCAAGGTTGGCCGAGGATGCCGTGGACCAGCACCTTTTTGACGAAATCGTGCCGGTCAATGGGCAGCATGCCCTGGAAATGTCTCAAAAACTGGCACGAGAGGAAGGGATTTTTTCCGGAACATCCGGCGGCGCCACTTTTGCAGGCGCCATGAAGATAGCCGAGGCCGCCCCTCCGAATTCGACCATCCTTTGCATGCTGCCGGATACCGGCGAGCGTTATCTTTCGACCCCGCTGTTCGAAGGCATTCTCGAGGAAATGAACGAAGAGGAAATGGATATTTCCACGTCAACGCCGGGCTATCGCTTTGACGTCAAGTCGCCGGCGGCGCCGGATTCACAACCCGCAACGCTTAACGCAACGGCGGAGGAAATCGTTGAAAAGGCCCTTGCCGACAAGGAAAATCCGGTGGCGCTGTTTGCGCTGGAATGGTGCGAGTTCTGCTGGGCGATTCGCAAGCTGTTCGCGGAGCTCGACATACCTTATGCCGCCTATGACCTGGATTCGGTGGCGTACCAGGACGAAGACATGGGCGGGAAAATACGGGACGTGCTCAGATCACGCATCGGCAGCAACACGATTCCGCAGATATTTATTGGCGGAGAGCATGTCGGCGGCGCCACCGACACTTTTGAAGCCTACAAATCCGGCGAACTCAGGAACCAGCTGGCCAAAGTCGGCATCGAAGCCGGCGACCTCGGCGACAGGGACCCTTACGAACTGCTTCCCAACTGGCTCCACAAGCGCTGAATCAGCTTCGCCGGCGCCAGGGATATCCGGGGCGGAAAGAATCCGCCCCGGCAAAGGATCAATTAAGTCCTCGAATCTCCAGCAAGGGATCGATGGAAGGGTCTTTCCCGCGGAAATCCCGGTACAGGATATCGGCGTCCCTCAGGCCACCAGCCTGGTAAACATTTTTCTTCAGGCGGGCCGCCAGTTCAGGATCGTAAATGTCCCCGGCTTCCTTGAAAGCGGTGAAGCCGTCGGCATCCAGGATTTCTGACCACAGGTAAGCGTAGTAACCCGCTGAATAGCCACCGGCAAAAATATGCGCGAAATACGGGCTGCGATAGCGCGACTCGATTTCATCAGGCTTGCCGAAACCGGTCATGGTGTCGGATTCAAATTTCGTCGCGTCTTCCACGGCAGCAGCTTCATTAGGCGTGAGGTTGTGCCAACTCATGTCCATCAGGGAGGCGGCGATGTACTCGGTGGTCTTGAATCCCTGGTTGTGCGTTGAGGCTGCGCGGATCTTCTCAACCAGTTCCTGAGGAATGACATCCCCCGTTTCGGCGTGCCTGGCATAGACTTCCAGCACCTGTGGCTGGGAAGCGTAATGCTCCATGAACTGCGCAGGAAACTCGGTGTAGTCACGCGGACTGCCGCTGGTACCGGCAAAACGCGGGTAACGGACCTGGGTCAGCAGTCCATGCAGGCCGTGTCCAAATTCATGGAACAGTGTCTCCACCTGGTCATAGCTCAGCAAGGTATCTTCGCCTTCGGCCGGGACTGCAACATTCAGGTTGTTGGTAATGATCGGACGGACATTTTTACCCTGGATGTTCGAAGTCTGGCGATAGGAACTCATCCACGCACCACCCCGCTTGGAATCCCTGGCGTAGTAATCGAGCATGAAGACACCGAGGAACTCACCATCCGCGTCGTAAACGGTGTAAGGCTGAACCACCTCATTCCAGACGGGCACATCTTCCAGCGGCCTGAACGTCACACCAAACAGCTGCTCAGCAACGTGGAAAGCTCCGTCACGGACATTGCCCAGCTCGAAATACGGTTTGATGACATTTTCATCCATTGCATATTTCTTAACCCGCAGCTTTTCAGCGTAATACCACCAGTCATGACCTTCGATGATGAAATCGTGACCTTCTTCCTGCACGATCTGCTGCATTTCCGCCAGCTCCGCATCTGCTTTTTGCAAACCGGGCTTCCACACTTCAAGCAGGAAACTCTCTACTTTTTCCGGGGTTTTCGCCATTCGGGTTTCCAGTTGGTAGGCCGAGTGGTTGGGATACCCGAGAATGACGGCGCGTTCGGCGCGCAGATTGGCCAGTTCACCCAGTATGTCGCGGTTGTCGTTTTCGTTACCCTGCGCCCCACGCGCGCGGTAGGCATTGAACATCTGCAGACGCAGCTCGCGATTGTCGGCGTAGGTCATAAAACCTTCATAAGTCCCGCGATCCAGGCCAAAAACCCATGCATCCGGTTTATCCCTGGACTCTGCCTTGACCCTGGCTGAACCGATCATGCTGGCAGACAGACCGGAAAGGTCCGCTTCATCCGTAATGACCAGTTCAAAAGCATTGGTCTCTTTCAGCAGGTTTTGCGCAAACATCGTGTTGAGTCCCGATATTCGCGCGTTGATTTCTTTCATCCTTGCCTTGGCGTCGTTGTCCAGTGCAGCGCCCTTGCGAACGAAATCCCGGTGTGTGAGCTCGAGTAATCGCATCTCCTGCTCATCGAGCCCCAGAGTGTCGCGGGCATCAAAGACCGTTTGGACGCGCTCGAAAATCGCCTGGTCAAGGTAAATCGCATCCTGTTCACGCGTCAGGACCGGGTAGATTTCGATTTCCAGTTCCTGCAGGGCGTCATTGGTGTCCGTATTGGTGATATTGCTGAACACCAGCCTGACCCGTTTCAATGACTCACCGGCCAGTTGCAGCGCCTCGATCGTGTTTTCAAAGGTCGGCGTTTCCGGATTGTCGCGGATGACTGCGATATCAGCGCGTTGTTCTTCAATCCCTGCATCGAACGCCGGCTTGTAATGCTCGTCGCGTATCTGGCCGAATGGCGGGATACCATAAGGCGTGTCCCATTCAGTGAAAAACGGATTGTCATTCTCCACCATGGCAACTTCTTCCGTTGGTGACTCGTCGGACATCGTGCTGAGATCGGTCGCACCCGGCTCTTCAGCTTTCTCGGACCAGCCGGACAGCGCCACTGCCAGGCCCGCGTAAAGCACTGTTATCAGCGGTATATTCAGTGTCTTTTTCATGGTATGACCCGGTATTTTGTTAACCGGATAACATTATCATTTTTGGTGTTTAAAAGTGGCTGACTGAAAGGTTTTCGGAGTAGAAATGCTGCTCTTCGTGATCAGTGTCAATTGATAGCCGGAACCTCCTCACATTGCCGTTTTCGAGACTCCTCCGGAAGCAGGCGGATGAAACGCTCGAGTCCCCGGATGTTGTCCAGATCAGAGTCGTTTTTCAACCAGTCCGGATTAATCGTACCTGCCCGGAGGTAACACTTTTCCAGGCAATCAACCGCCTTTTCACGATCGCCGGCCATGGCGTAATAGCAGGCAGCGTTGTAGAGAACGATGGGCTCCCCTGGCGCCCTGTCCAGCGAAGTTTTCATCCACCGGTCCGCTTTCTCGTTCTCACCCAGGCGCAACAGCGCCGGCGCCCCGAGGTTCAACGCCCGCGTATCATCCGGACTGAATTCGAGGGCAGCCTGCGCCTATTCCCGTCCCTCCCGGGAAGTTTGGACCGCTTGCCCGGTATCACCCATGCTGACATACAGCTGGGACTGCAATAATACACTCTGATAATCATCCGGCCTGACCCTGGACGCCTCCTGCAGCAACTCAAGCGCGTCCTGTGGCCTGCCTTGCCGGATCCTTGTCCGGGCGAAGAAGTACCAGGCCTCGTATTTTCTCGGATCGATTTCTAGTGCTTTCTCAAATGCCCGGGCTGCGCGGTCACAAGCATATTCAATACAGTGGGCTATCCCGGACGCAATGTGTGATTCCGCCAGGTGTGGCGCCAGCGCCAATGCACGCTCGGTTGCGGCGAGAGCCTCTTCCCGGTGAGTGCTGTCAGCATCAAAATACATATAGGAAAAACCATGCGT
>JARFQZ010000344.1 GCA_029287515.1 Lysobacterales bacterium | reverse complement strand
TGGCGGAGAGGGTGGGATTCGAACCCACGAAGGGCTATTAACCCTTGCTGGTTTTCAAGACCAGTGCATTCAACCGCTCTGCCACCTCTCCGTGTCAAAACTTTGGTATGCCTGAGGCGCGCAAGAATACCCTAAATTCCGCCTTCGCTCCAGCCCTGACAACAGGCACATGACATAATCCGACATATTGTTTAAGGTATCAGCCTTGAAGCGGGGAACTCGAACCCATAAATCCCTGTCTGAACCATTGAATTTATGCATTTAAGGAGCATCAATAACCCATGAACAATCCTGTTTACACCGTTTCAACTGCAAGGACCCTTCCCACAGCGACGGTCAACAAGACCCTGCGCAACACCTATGCCCTGCTTGGCATGCTGTTCGTGTTCGGGGCGGCAACAGCATGGGTCGCACAGGAGCTGAACTGGCGGATTGGCTTTTTCCCGTTCCTGATTGGTATTTTTGCTTTTTCATACGCCATTGCGGCAACCCGCAACAGTATCTGGGGCCTGGTGCTGTCATTCGGCTTTGCCGGATTGCTGGGTGTCGTCACGGGATCGAACGTCAATGCAGCACTGTACCAGTACAGCAACGGCGGTGAGCTGGTTGCCGCTGCCTTTGGCCTGACGGCTGGTATCTTCTTCTCGCTCTCGGCCTACGCGATGACCACCAAGCGCGATTTCAGCGGCTGGTTCGCTTTTCTGGGTGTCGGTACACTGGCAGTGCTGGGCGCTTTTATCCTGAATTACTTTCTGCAGGTACCCGCACTGGCGCTGGCATTGTCCACGATGATCATCCTGATTGCCTGCGGCTGGATCATCTGGCAGACCCAGCAGATCGTGCGTAACGGACAGACCAATTACATCCTGGCAGCCACCAACCTGATGGCTGACATTTTTGTTCTGTTCAACAACCTGCTGGCGCTTCTGGGATTCGGTTTCGGCGACGACTGATCATCGAGCTCCAGCTTCGAAACATGAAAAAAGCCCGCTTGATGCGGGCTTTTTTCTATCCGATGGACTCGAGACCGCCCATGTAGGGTTGCAACACTTCCGGAACGCGGATCGTTCCATCCTGCTGCTGGTAATTCTCCATAACCGCGATCAGCGTTCTGCCAACGGCCAGTCCGGAGCCATTGAGCGTGTGCACCAGCTCGGGTTTGCCCGTTTCCGGGTTGCGCCAGCGGGTTTTCATCCGGCGCGCCTGGAAGTCCGTACAAACGCTGCATGATGAAATCTCACGGTAGGTATCCTGCCCCGGCAGCCAGGCTTCGATATCGTGGGTTTTGGCGGCGGAAAAGCCCATGTCTCCCGTACACAGGATGATGGTCCGGTATGGAATTTCCAGCCGCTGCAGAATGGACTCGGCGTGGCCGGTCAGTTCATCGAGGGCTTCCAGTG
Source organism: Lysobacterales bacterium (assembly GCA_029287515.1). Classification (GTDB taxonomy): domain Bacteria; phylum Pseudomonadota; class Gammaproteobacteria; order Xanthomonadales; family SZUA-36; genus JAHEFT01. The sequence continues at coordinate 4,042 of JARFQZ010000344.1, read as the reverse complement.
ATTTTTCCGGACTGGTGATCTGCACCAATTCCACCTTTTCGAACTGGTGCTGGCGGATAATACCGCGCGTATCCTGGCCGTATGATCCGGCTTCTCGCCGGAAACACGGTGTTTGGGAAGTAAACTTGAGTGGCATGTCAGCGGCTTTGATGATGTCGCCGGCCATCATGTTGGTCATCGGCACTTCAGCCGTTGGAATCAGGTAGCGTGGCGGGTCATCGGTGGTCGCAAAAGCATCATCCCCGAACTTCGGCAGCTGCCCGGTCCCGGTCATGGTTTCGGTATTCACCAGGTAAGGAAGATACAGCTCGGTATATCCATGCTCCTGGGTGTGCACATCCAACATGAACTGGGCGAGCGCGCGGTGCATGCGCGAAAGGTGACTTCTGAGCACCACGAAACGCGAACCTGCAAGTTTCGCAGCTGACGGAAAGTCGATCAGGCCACTGCCCTCTCCCAGTTCGACGTGGCCGCGAGGCTCGAAATCAAAACGGGTAGGTTCACCCCATTTTCGGATTTCGACATTGTCGCTTTCATCCTTGCCGAGTGGAACCTCCGGCAAGGCAAGATTGGGCATTTCCATCAACCATGCCTGCTGCTGATCGTGGACTTCATTGAACTCGGCTTCGGACTGCCCCAGTTCTACTCCCAGGTTCTTAACCTTGTCCAGTAAAGGCTGGATATCCTCACCCCGCGCCTTGGCCTGGCCAATGGATTTGGCGCTCTGGTTTTTCTGGTTCTGGAGCTCCTGGACGCGGATCTGCAGTTCTTTTCTGCGGCCTTCCAGTTCGCGCCAGGCGCTGACCTTGAATTCGTATCCCCGCGGGGCAAGGGCTTCGGCCGCTGCTTCCGGGTCGGATCTCAATAGCTGTGGATCAAGCATGGGATTTTTCTGTGGTTTAAACCGGGTATTTTACCGTTGTATTTCACCGATGACATCCGCTGAATCAGGCGGGGTGAAAGAAAAAAGCTGAGGGTCCAACTCAGGGTTTCTTTCGATCTGCTGAAAACGGATCTCAGTACGCAGGCCAAACGCATCTTCCATGATCATCATCCTCAGCTCATCCTCGCTCAAGCCCAGCAGGATCCGCTCGAATTCACTTTCAGATGTACGTGACCGCAGCTCAATCAGCTGCAACTGGCCGTCCCCGCCGACCTCCCGCACTTCAAATTGCGCATCCAGTTGGCTGAGGTCGGTCAACAGGGTCAGCGGCGAATTCACGGCGGCATCGGACTGGCTCTTCACGGTCACCTGTTCCAGCACTTCATCGTGAATCCAGATGTTTTTCCCATCCGCGACGACACGTTCCGGGTAGTCGCCGCCATATTCCCAACGAAACAGCCCCGGCCGTTGCAGCCAGACCTCGCCTGAGCTGCCGTCCTCCACCGCCCCGTCACTGCTGATCACGCGTTGCTCGAACCGGGCGTGCAGCGACTCGAGACCATTGGAAAAATTTTCGAGCTGGGCGCGGCCGGGACCATCCTGGCCATGCGCGTTACCACAGATACCGCCAAGCACCAGGGCAAGGACGAAAACTATTATGTTCATTCCAGGTTCAATCTCTCGGTGGCGCCGGGGCCAGGACTTCCCTTTGGCCATTGTGCTCCGGCGGGCTGACCACGCCTGCCGCTTCCATTTCCTCGACCAGCCTGGCCGCCCGGTTATAGCCGATCCGAAGCTGGCGCTGGACGCTGGAAATCGAGGCCCTGCGCGACTCGGTGACAAATGCAACAGCATGGTCGTATAGTTCATCCTGCTCCGTGTCGACGGATTCGGGCAGCCCGGTGGCGCCGATGTTCATGCCGTCTGTGGTCATCTGTGTTTCGTTTAAGACTTCATTGACGTAGTCGGGTTCCCCAAATTGCTTCAGGTATCTCACGATGGCATGAACTTCGCTGTCACCGACGAAAGCGCCGTGAATACGTTCAGGCAAGGCGGAACCGGGTGGCAGGTACAGCATGTCGCCGTGACCCAGCAATTGTTCTGCGCCCATTTGGTCCAGGATGGTGCGTGAGTCTACTCTGGACGACACCTGGAAGCCGATGCGCGCCGGTATATTGGCCTTGATCAGGCCGGTAATGACATCGACCGACGGTCTCTGCGTCGCCACGATCAAATGAATTCCCGCGGCCCGTGCTTTCTGCGCCAGCCGGGCGATCAGTTCCTCGATCTTTTTGCCGACGATCATCATCAGGTCGGCAAATTCATCGATCACCACGACGATGTAGGGAAACGCTTCCAGGTCCGGGGCTTCTTCGGGTACATCCGGAAACTGGGGCGTAAACAGCGGGTCTTTCAGCGGCTCACCCTTGTCGGCGGCGTCCTTGACCTTCTTGTTGAACCCGGACAGGTTGCGCACACCCAGAGAGGCCATCAGGCGATACCTTCGCTCCATTTCGGCGACGCACCAGCGCAGGGCGTTGGCGGCTTCCTTCATGTCGGTGACAACCGGCGCCAGCAAATGTGGAATGCCTTCGTAAACCGACAATTCAAGCATCTTGGGATCGATCATGATCAACCGGACCTGTTCCGCAGTCGCCTTGTAAAGCAGGCTCAAGATCATCGCATTGAGCGCCACGGATTTGCCAGAACCGGTGGTGCCGGCTACCAGTACGTGGGGCATTTTTGCGATATCGGCGATAACAGGATTTCCACCGATGCTCTTGCCAAGCGCCAGGGTCAGTGCGGAATTTGAACGGTCGAAAATCTCAGACCGCATAATCTCCGACAAGTAGACGGTGTGACGCACGGCATTGGGTATCTCCAGCCCGATCGTCGTTTTCCCGGGGATCACTTCAACCACGCGAACCGAGATGACGCTCAGGCCCCGCGCAAGATCTTTCGCCAGGTTGGATATCTGCGCCGATTTCACACCTGCCGCGGGTTGCATTTCAAAGCGCGTAATGACCGGGCCCGGGTGGACTTCCACTACGTCTACCTGGACCCCGAAATCAGCCAGTTTCAGTTCGACCTGCCGCGACAGGGCCTCGAGCACTTCGGTACTGTAACCTTCCGCCTGCTCAGGCGGGTCATCGAGCAATTCCAGTGGCGGCAGTGACCCTGCAGGCAGGTTTTTGAACAATGGCTGTTGCTTTTCACGCGTGGCGCGTTCACTCGGCATGCCTTCCGGAGCCACGATCTGTGGCTCGATCTTCATTTTTGGTTTGCTCTTCTGGCGCACGGAGTCGGCTTTTCTGACTTCCCCCCGCTTGGCCTTGGCGCGGCGGCCTGCGAACCAGTCCCGCATGCCGGCAACGGCGCCACCAATCCAGTTGATCGAATTGAGCGTGTACTTGCCGGTCAGGTCCATGACCCGGAACCAGGAAATACCGGTGAACAGGGTGAGGCCCACCATGAACATGGCCAGCAGAAACAGCGTGGAACCAAGCGCGCCCGTAATCTGCAATAACGGCGTGGCAATCTGCAGGCCAATGACTCCCCCGCCACCGGCCGGCATCGAGCCTGCAGGCGGCAGCGTGTGCAGGTGCCCCAGCCCGGTAGCGGACAGCACGAACAGCAACAGGCCGGTGAAACGCGCCAGCCATTCTACCGGGGTCGCTTTATCGAGCGGTTTACCGGCCCGGTCGTAAACCAGCCAGCCGGTAAAGATCAGCAGCAGCGGAATTGAGTAAGCCAGGTAACCGGTCAGGAACAGGAAAAAATTGGCCAGCCACGCGCCCAGCACCCGCCCCATGTTATGGACCTGGTCGGAGGCCACGGTGTTGAACGGGCCCGGATCGGTCGGGTCATAAGTCAGCAGGCAGGCCAGCAGGTAAACGGCCAGCAAAATGCTCAGAATGAAAAAGCTTTCACTGAGGCGTTGGGTCACCTGGTTGACTTCCGGAATGACGCGCTTTGATTTCTTTTTGGCTTGCGGCAAACTGATCTTCCCTGTCAGATTTATTATGTAGATTCAGCGTTGATTTTCAACGCATAATGACCCCATATTCAAGCACACGATAAACGTTACGCCACACAGGCCATCATACTGGAGCGATTATACATGAGCGAAGTCAAGCACAGCCGATTCCTGATTATCGG